>CALQJP020000005.1 GCA_943330925.2 Chryseobacterium gleum | reverse complement strand
GTGAGCAACGCGATATCAACGAGGAAGTCACCGAGGTTCTGCACTCGATCCGGGAATTCAGGGTCTTGCTTGTCGGAGAATTCCTTCATACCGTTGAGCAGCTCTTGAATGTTTTCATAGCGCGCTACACCTTCTGGCGTGCGGTCGCTGTAGAGCTCTTTCAGCAAGCCCGATTCAGATGCAATTTGATGTCCGAGGTCGTATGCGTTTTTCGCTTCGAGCTGCACTGCAAAACTGCGAATGAGCAATACGAATTCATTTACCTTGTGCATGGTGGCGCCACTCAGTCCTACCTCGTGCGCGCGGCCTATCATTTCCCAAATGCTGATTTCTCTTTCGGCTGCTCCAACAACCAGTTTGTTGATGGTGGTGTCGCCGATGCCACGCTTGGGGTAGTTGATTACACGCTTGAGCGACTCCTCATCATTGGGGTTGCACACGAGGCGGTAATAGGCAACGAGGTCTTTCACTTCCTTGCGCTGATAGAAGCTCAATCCGCCAAAAATCTTGTAAGGGATATTCAGTTTGCGCAGGGCTTCTTCGAAGGAACGGCTTTGCGCGTTGGTGCGGTAGAGAATGGCAAAATGCGATGGGTCGGCAGCTGTTTCGGCGCGAATGCTGAAAATCTGATTCGCTACGAAATTCCCTTCATCATTATCGGTAAGTGCTTTGTGCACTTTGATGCGCGAGCCTTCTTCGTTGGCTGTCCATACCGACTTTTTAATCTGATCCTTGTTCTTCGAAATAATCGAGTTGGCCGCTTCCACAATCACTTTCGTGCTGCGGTAATTCTGCTCCAGTTTGTAGAGCGCATATTCCGGGTAGTCTTTTCGGAAGTTGAGAATGTTCTGAATGTTGGCACCTCGAAACGCGTAGATACTTTGTGCATCGTCGCCTACTACACACACGTTTTCATAAGCCGCACCGAGTTGTTTGATGATGAGGTACTGCGAGAAGTTGGTGTCTTGATACTCATCGACCAGGATGTATTGAAACTTGTGCTGGTATTTATGCAGCACGTCGGGGAAGTCGCGCAGAAGCTCATTCGTCTTGAACAACAAATCATCGAAATCCATTGCACCGGCTTTGAACAAGCGCAGGTTATACGCCTTGTAGATTTCGCCCATTTGTGGTTTTCCGGTGGTGCGGTCTTCCGCTTGAATTTCCACATCGTTCAAATAATCGGCAGCCGAAATGAGGTTGTTTTTGCTCGAAGAGATTCGGTTGTAAACAACGCCCGGCTTGTAGATCTTATCGTCGAGTCCCATCTCTTTGATGATGTCTTTGATGAGGCTTTTCGAGTCGGCTGTATCGTATATCGAAAAAGTACGCGGGTAGTTGATGCGTTCGCATTCGATGCGAAGAATGCGAGCGAAGATGGAGTGGAAGGTGCCCATCCAGATGTTGCGTGCTTCGTGGTCGCCCACGAGTTTGCCGATACGCAATTTCATTTCTTTGGCCGCCTTATTCGTAAACGTGAGGGCGAGAATTTGAAATGGATCGACACCTTGGTGTATGAGGTGCGCAATACGGTAGGTAAGGACACGTGTTTTACCGGAGCCGGCACCGGCGATAACCATAAGCGGACCATTCACGTGGGCCGCTGCTGCACGCTGCGCTTCGTTGAGTTCGGATAGGAAATTCGTTTCTGTATTCACCTCGCGAAGGTATATCCGACCAATGTCAAAAATGAAGTTAGAATATGAACAACGGCGTGAATTTAGTTCGCGGAAGAGGCCCCGTTTGTTAGGATTACAGGATTGCAGGATTCGAGGGGACAACCTTCAACTTTCAACCTCCAACCTTCAACTAAAGTTCGGCACCGCGTAAGCCTTCACGAGTTTTTCATCAATCGATTTGCCGGACAAGATCACCAGGCGTTCCATCACATTTCGGAACTCGCGCACGTTGCCTGTCCACTTCAATTCTTGCAGGGCTTTTAGGGCTCCGGCTGTAATTTCTTTTACAGGTTGCCCGTAGTCTTCAGCGATGAGATTCAAGAAGTGTTCGGCCAGCAGTGGAATGTCTTCCTTGCGCTCGCTGAGCGATGGCACGCGTATCACGATTACGGAGAGACGATGGAACAAGTCTTCCCTGAAGTTACCCGCCTCGATTTCTTTGCGCAGGTCTTTATTCGTTGCAGCAAACACGCGTACGTTCACTTTAAAATCTTTGTCGCCACCCACGCGGATGATTTTGCTTTCTTGCAAAGCCCTGAGCACTTTCGCTTGAGCGGCCAGCGACATATCGCCTATCTCGTCGAGAAAAAGTGTACCGCCATCGGCCAGTTCGAATTTGCCTTGTCGTGTTTTGATGGCCGAAGTAAAGGAGCCCTTCTCATGCCCGAAGAGTTCGCTTTCGATGAGCTCGGTCGGTATTGCCGCACAATTCACTTCGATAAAAGGACCGGCTGCTCGCTCGCTTTTATCGTGCAGTTGCCGGGCTACGAGTTCCTTTCCCGAGCCATTGCCACCTGTGATGAGCACACGAGCTTCTGTGGGTGCTACCGTGTCGATCATCTTTTTGATTTCCTCAATAGAATTGCTCTTGCCCACGATTTGAAATGCAGGTGCCTTGGCTATTTTTTTGCGAAGTGTTTTTGTTTCTTTCTGCAGCGAGTTTTGGTTGCAGGCGTTTCGCACCGTAACCAAAATGCGGTTGAGGTCGAGTGGTTTTTGAATGAAATCGTAAGCGCCCTTTTTGAGCGATTCTACAGCAGTTTCGATGTTGCCATGCCCGGTGATAATTACGACAGGTGTTTCTGTGCCACGCTCTTTCAATTTAGTGAGCACTTCGATGCCATCCATGCGGGGCATTTTTACGTCGCAAAAAATGAGGTCGTACGTTTCTTTTTCAACCAGCTTCAGCGCCGAGGGGCCGTCTTCTGCTTCCGTCACTTCGAACGATTCGTATTCAAGAATTTCTTTGAGTGCTTTGCGAATGGCTTGTTCGTCGTCGATAATTAGAATTTTTCCCATGCTGTCTGATGGCCAACCAAGTTGATCAGCCTTTGTTTTTGAATAAGAATACCGAGTTAAGAGTGAGTACCGCAACCGACATTACCAATAGGAAGCTCACATTGGGCGAATAGGCAGGGCTCTTGAATGTGAGCAATATGATGCCAATGGAAAAACCGTATAACACAAAGCACGTTTGTCGGTGGTTCAAACCAATCGCCAGCAACTTGTGATGGATGTGGTTTTTATCGGCCGAAAAGGGTGATCGTCCTTTCAATGCGCGCAAAATGAAAACGCGCAACGTATCGACCAGTGGGTAGGCTAGAATGGCCATGGTAAGCACAGGTTTCGGCACAGGTTCCATGTTCACGAGCATGCGACTCACCGGAAACTCAATCAGTTTCACTGCAAGTACAAAGAGAACGAGTCCGATAATAAGCGAACCTGAATCACCCATAAAAAGCTTCGCGGGTTGGAAATTATAGACAAGAAATCCGAGCAACGCTCCCGCTAAACCAATTGCCAACAATGCGAGCGGTTGGTCGCCTGTTTTGTAGAACCAGTAGGAAAATGCCATGCTGGCAATAAATCCGAAACCGGCCGCAAGTCCATCAACGCCATCAATCAGATTAATGGCGTTTACAATTACGATATATACAAACAGCGAAAGGAAAAGGCTCAGCCAGTAGGGCAGGTCATCAACTCCAAACAACCCCCAAAACTGGGTTATTCGAATGTTGGCTACATAGACCAGAATGAACCCCACAAGCAAGTGCACAAGCAATTTCTTCGCGGGAGAAACACCAATGATGTCGTCTTTTAGTCCGAGGAAAAACAGAATGAACATGCAGGCCACGAGGTATTTGAACTCGTTGAGCGCTTCGATTGGAAAGTAATTGTTTCCCAGAATCCATCCTTCTTTCGATGGAAACCAGAGGCAATATCCGATAATGGTTCCTGCGAAAATCATGATGCCTCCAATGGTTGGTACCGATCTGCGGTGCAGCTTGCGTGCATCGCCTGGTTCGTCGACCAGGTGTTTCAGCTTGGCTACCTTAATGAGGGAGGGGGTTGCTAAAAGCACTAAGAAGAAGGCTGTACTGAATGACCCGATTAGCTCACGTAAAATCTCTGACACGTCCGTTGTAGTTTGGTAGTTGGTTGTTGCGAAAATAGACAATTCCTTGTCCATTTCGTGTCGATCAGAAATCGGAGTACTGATTAAGGATGTTCGATTTCAGTCCAAACCAAATGTAGCGCGTTTCGGAGGTGAACAATGGCGCAATAATCTGTGAAATCGACTCCTGCCGCCAGGTCATTCCAATACTCAGGCTCGTGCACGTTTGCGGTTGCACAATCCAGGAGAGTGACGCCGATGCCTGGTATAAATCGTGGTATGCCCAGGACACTAAGTGCAGAAATATTTCATTCGGATCGCCCGTGAAATCACCTTGTGGGCCACCACTCTGAATCATACGATTCAAACGTGCCTCAGCCATCCACCGCTGTTTGCGGTAGTTGACGATGAGCAGTTGTTCGTTGAGCGCACTACCACCCGGATGGCCCAGTGGTTGGTTGGCGTGCGATACGCTTTGAAGCGGGTACGTACTTGCATAGAAATAATCACTCGTATGATTGAACTCCAGTTGCGCGTGTAAACCGGGGGTAGCAAGGTCATACAGTTGCATGCCTAGCTGCCATCCGATGCGGCGCGATGGCCATTGGTCGATGGCCAGCTGCCCATACAATTTGACTTTTTTACCCGGAGAAATACGCAGGTTGAGTCCAAGCATGCTGTTGTCTTCTGCATCCAGTCCCTCAGCGGCGCTGTGTATTCCCATGATTGGAACGGCGGCCCAAGCCGATGGCGCATGTGTGCCTGTGCTGTCGAAGCGATTCCAGATGGTGCTTTCGAAAATGCCGATTTCAACATTCGGATGAGGCGCGATACTCAGGTAGTGAACGCTCGCCGATTTGGGTTTGAAAAGCGACTCGGGTACTTCTCCTTTGGGCAAACGTTCGAGTGTGCGAAGCTCAGCATACATCGTGCTGTAGCGAATCTTTCCGTTCCATAGGTCGAAGCTTGCCTTGGCAAATGGATAGACGAACGAGGCATCACTCCAAAGAATGGATCGGTAGCCGTGCCCATAGAATTGTCGTCCTTGGCCCATCTGCAGCGTAACCGACCGAGTAGGAGCGAAGGTGATCAAACTGGTGGCCATGGCGAAGTCGTAACCACGTTCTCCAAATGCTTTCGTTCGACCATACGATGGGTAAACTCCGGAAGCATCGTGCATGCGTCGGATGTAGTCGGGGGCCAGTGTTTGTGTTTCGAAAAACGCACTCTGAAAACTCAACTTTGAGCCAATGTCGCCCATGAGCTGGATGCCGCGCTGATTGAACATGAGGTTGGCCGACTGAAAGCCACCGGTGTCAGCAACGTCGCGGCCTACTGTTATATCGAAGAGCGGATCGACGATGATGCGGTAGTCTTCACCCCGAATATCGACTGCATGATCGCGAAAAATTTTTGCGCCCACTTTCGAGTAGTTTCTTTTGCTCTCGATCCAAGTGAGCTCATCTGTTCCTATCGTCTTTTGTGCTATCCACGGTTTTTCTCCGAGGTGTAAGGTAGTGCTGTCGTTTTTCAGGGCAAGGCGCTCACCTTCCAACAACCACAGCCTTTGCAAGGCAATACTCGATTGTTGTGCCGTGGCATAGTGTGAGGTTGCTATGCAGCAAGCAATCAGGAAGAATATGAGATACAAGCGGCTCATTTTGCGCGCAGCTCTGCAAGCTCTTTCGTTTTGAAATCTTCGTATACCGAGGTGATGCCGTCGTGCAGCGCGATTCGGTGTCTCCATCCGGCGGCGTTGATGCGCGACACATCCATGAGTTTGCGCGGAGTTCCATCGGGTTTTTCGGTGTTCCAGCGAATGTTTCCTTGGAAGCCGGTTATTTCTTTCACCATTTCAGCAAGTGCTTTGATGGAAAGATCTTCGCCAGTGCCGATGTTGACGAACAGCTTTTCATTGTAGTGAAGCATGAGGTGCATGCACGCTTCTGCCAAATCGTCGACGTGCAAAAACTCACGCAGCGGCGAGCCCGTGCCCCACACTTCCACTTCATTGTCGCCATTCAACTTGGCTGTATGAAACTTGCGAATGAGCGCAGGCAATACGTGCGAATTGTTGAGGTCGTAATTGTCGTTGGGTCCATACAGGTTGGTAGGCATGGCTGAAATAAAGTTGCAGCCGTATTGATCGCGATACGCTTCGCACAACTTGATGCCCGCAATTTTCGCTATGGCATAAGGCTCGTTGGTTGGTTCTAGAAAACCGGCGAGCAAGCTTTCTTCTTTCAGCGGTTGCTCGGCCATCTTAGGATAGATACACGATGATCCGAGAAACAGAAGCTTTTTGCAGTTGTTGCGATGAGCCGCATCGATGATGTTGGCTTCGATCATGAGGTTGTCGTAGAGGAACTCAGCTCTGTACACGTTGTTCGCATGGATGCCGCCCACTTTGGCAGCGGCCAGAAAAACGTAGTCCGGTTTTGTTTCGGCGAAAAATTCCTGCACGGCTTGTTGGTTGCGTAAATCGAGCTGCGACGAGGTGCGCGTAAGGATTTTGCTATAACCTTGTTGCTCCAGTTGGCGCACAATGGCGCTTCCCACCATGCCGCGATGGCCGGCCACGTAGATGCCTGCATTTTTTTCCATAGCTGCGAATGTAAAAGAGAATTCGTGATTACTCGCGCACATCGAGTGCATCGCGCAATCCGTTGCCTACCATCATGAAGGCCAGTACCAGGAGCATGATCATAAACCCGGGAACAATGGCCAGGTAGGCCAAATCGGTGGTGATGTAGGCATAGTGCTCACGTATCATATTGCCCCAGCTCGGTGTGGGAATTTGCGCGCCCAGCCCCAGAAAGCTCAGTCCCGCTTCAATGAGAATGGCTGAAGCAAAATTGGCGGCTGAAATGACGATAATGGGGGAGAGGATGTTGGGCAACACATGTTTGAAAATGATGCGCATCTCCGAAAAGCCAAGAGCGCGTGCCGCTTCGATGTATTCTTTTTCGCGGATACTGAGCACTTGCCCTCGTGCAATGCGCGCCACTTCAACCCACATGGTTAGTCCAACGGCCAGAAATACTTTCCAGAAACCGGTGCCGAATGCAAAGGTGATGGCCATAACCAGTATGAGCGTGGGAACGGCCCAGATTACGTTCGTGAACCACATGATGAGCTGGTCGACCCATCCTCGGTAGTAGCCGGCCAACAACCCGAGCGTGAGCCCCACGAGCAATGAAATGATTACAGCAATGCTGCCCACGGCAAGCGAAATAAGGGCTCCGGCCATAAGGCGTGAAAGCAGGTCGCGCCCGTATTTATCTGTACCCAGGTAGAACGTTCTGCGAAAAAGATAGCCGCCATCCGAATGCTTCATCAGATCACCATTCGCTATCGTTGCTCCGTTGGCGTTTGCTTGCTCCTTTATCCAATACGTGGTGGAGTCGTTGCTGCATGAAATACTGTCTACCGCAATGGCCACGTGGTTTTTGGCTTTTCCTCCGTCCAGCCATTCACTCCAAAACCCCACCTCAGGCGTGTTGTTTTTGAGGCGAATCTCAGTTACGCTGCTTCCCGGTTTGAGTCGGCTGAGCATAAGCGATTGGTCGTTGGCATCGGGGGTAGAGTCGGGGCGAATGAAGGGACCCAGCGCAGAAACCATGGCAATGAGCACAATGAAAAGAAGTCCCGCCATGGCAGGCGGATTCGATCGAAATCGTTTCCATGCAATTTGCGCGGGCGAGCGATGCGCTATCGGTTGGTTGTTGTTCTTCCCTTCCACGTTGGTTTTACGAATTGGCTCATCAACGGGAACAAAGTTGCATAGAAGGGGTACAGAAAAATGAGCGCTATGTAAAATCTCTTCAGCTGTTTTATGCACAGCCAGTTGCCAACTTTTAGAATAAGCCAGCCGTCGAGCGTGATTTTGATGAAGGCAAATGCGGCAAACATTTCTATGGAAACAATGCCTGTCATCAGCGCTATCATCCCCAACAGAAAGCTTGCGTTGACTAGAAACGAAAGCCATGCAGTGGCCTGCAACCAAGGGTCGCGAATGAAGCTTGCTTTACCCATCCATCGCAGGCGTTGTGCGGTGAAGCGCTGCAAGGAGGGTTGAGGTGCTGTCGACACGCGTACCTGTGAGTCGTGCACCCAAACCACTTTCCCGAAGGGTTTCAATGCATTCAACAAAAACACATCATCACCGCTCGTAATGTGCATGTCGGCGCGTGTTGCTCGCACCCGTTCGTAAGCGTCTTTTCGAAAGCACAAATTGCCTCCGTTGCACAAAATAGGCTGCCCGGCCATGGCCATGCCGCCCGTAATGCCCATGACACTCGCAAACTCTACTTCCTGCATTCGACCTATGACGTTTTTTCCGGGGCCAATGTGGAGCGGAAGAATGAGCAAGTCGTTGGGGTTGTTCTTCGTCCACGATGCAATGCGCTGAAGCCAGCCATCACAAGGTTGAATGTCGGCGTCGAGTGTCACTACCCATTCGGTTCCAACGCATTTCATAGCCATATCAACGCCTTGCTTCTTGCCTTGGGTGGCGCTTTGCTGCAGCAGCGTCGCGTGTTGGTTTTCATTTTTGAAGGCAAGGGCAATGGAAAGAGAATCGTCTGTGCTGTGATCATCTACCAGCACAATGGCTGCTCCGGGCGTTTCAGCTGCCTGCTTCGACAGGGCCTTCAAAAGGTTAGGAAGATGCTCAGCTTCGTTGCGGAATGGAACCACGATGGTTAAATGGTTCGCTGCGTTTACAGGCGAAGGCACATGTTGAGGCTTGTGCCAATGCACAATCATTCTCAGCAACCACAGTGCATAGAGAAGATAGAGCAAACCGGCGGCAAAGAGCAGAACTATCATAGCTTTACGGCATCAAAGAAAAGAGCAATTGGCCAACGAGCGCATCATTTTAGGAATTGACCCGGGTACCACCATTTTGGGGTATGGCATTATTGAAGTGCAGGGCAAGCAAATGAAGCTTGTTGCGATAGGCGTTTTGAGGCTCGAGAAAATTGAAGATCATCACCTGAAATTGCAGAAAATCTTTGAACGATGCATCGAGCTCATTGATGGGTTTCATCCCGACGAACTGGCGATTGAAGCGCCATTTTTCGGCAAGAATGTGCAGTCGATGTTGAAGTTGGGAAGGGCGCAGGGTGTTGCAATAGCCGCTGCACTCAGTCGCAAAATACCCGTGCAGGAGTATGCACCTCGAAAGATCAAGCAAAGCATCACGGGCAATGGAGCAGCGTCGAAAGAGCAAGTGGCGGCCATGTTGCAGCGCGTGCTGCAAATTCCCGATAGCGATATGCCTGAGAAATTAGATGCCACCGATGGGTTGGCGGCTGCAGTGTGTCATTTCTATCAGAGCAGCAGCGCATTGGCTACCGGTAAATCCTATTCAGGATGGAAGTCTTTTCTATCTTCCAACCCCGATCGATTGGGTGGCGCGCGCAAAAAGAGTTAAGCCTTTTTTGTTGTTACTTGCGGCAAATTCTAATTGTATGAAATTCGGCACCAAGGCGATTCACGCCGGTCAAGAACCTGACCCCACCACAGGAGCTATTATGACTCCTATCTACCAAACCTCTACCTACGTGCAAGAGGCTCCCGCAAAGCACAAAGGCTATGCCTATGCACGCGGCAAGAACCCCACGCGCACAGCACTCGAGAGTTGCCTTGCAGCATTGGAAAATGCCGAGCATTGCTTGTGTTTCAGCAGTGGAATGGGTGCGGTGGATACCATCATCAAACTGCTCTCACCGGGCGATGAGGTAATCGCAACCGATGATTTGTATGGTGGAACCTACCGTTTGTTTACGAAGGTGTTCGAGAAGATGGGAATCCGTTTTCATTTTGTCGACATGCATGATTTTGCTGCGGTGGAGGCATGTGTAAATGACAAGACCCGCATGATTTGGATTGAGACACCCACCAACCCGATGATGAAGATTATAGACATTGCGCACTACACGGCCATGGCAAAGCGCCTCGGTGTGTGGTCGGTGGTCGATAACACATTCGCCTCGCCTTACTTGCAGAATCCACTCGACATGGGCGCTGATATTGTGATGCACAGTGCTACGAAATATCTCGGCGGTCACAGCGACGTGGTGATGGGCGCGCTCATGACCAACAGCAAAGAGCTATACGATCAACTTGCTTTCATTACGAATTCATGCGGCCCCGTGCCGGGTCCGCAAGATTCCTTTCTGGTGTTGCGCGGATTGAAGACGCTGCATTTGCGCATGCGTGCTCATTGCGAAAACGGAAAGGCTGTTGCAGAATTTCTGCGCGCACATCCGAAGGTGGGTAAGGTATACTGGCCGGGCTTTGCAGATCATCCCAATCACGAAGTGGCCAAGCGTCAAATGCGCGATTTCGGTGGAATGATTTCGTTTACGCTGAAGAGCGATTCGTTTGACGACGCAAGTGAACTTGCACAGGCTTTACATGTTTTCTCGCTGGCCGAATCATTGGGCGGTGTTGAGTCGCTCGTTGGACATCCGGCTTCGATGACGCACGCCTCTATACCGCGTGAAGAACGCATGAAGACCGGCTTGGTCGATTCGCTTCTTCGCCTGAGTGTGGGTGTTGAAGACATCGAAGACTTGATCGAAGATTTGCGTCAAGCGTTGGAAAAAGTGAAGTAGTTAGAATCGTATCTGCAATGAAGAATAAGAAAGTAGCCATCGTTGGCGCAGGATTGGTGGGCAGCTTGTGGGCTGTCTATATGGCCAAGCGCGGTTATCAGGTTAAGGTGTTTGATCGTAGACCGGACATTCGCAAACTGAAAATTGTGCAAGGCAAGAGCATCAACCTAGCCTTGAGCGACCGCGGTTGGAAAGGGTTGGAAGGCGCAGGTGTTGCTGACATCATTCGCAAGGTGGCTATTCCCATGCATGGACGAATGATGCATGCGGTCGATGGAAAACTAACCTATCAGCCCTACGGCAAAGAAGGGCAGGCTATCTTCAGCGTATCGCGAGGGCTCCTCAACCAAACCCTCATGCAATGTGCTTCGGAGCTTGAGAATGTTGAGCTTGTATTTAAGCATCGTTGCAAGGATGTGAATCTGGAAAACAATACCGTCGTTTTTCACGATGAAGAAACGGGGGAAGAGGTGCGCGAATCGTTCGATCAGATTTTTGGTACCGATGGAGCATTCAGTGCGGTAAGAACGCGACTGACTCGTTTAGATCGATACGACTACTCGCAAACCTACCTCGATCACGGATACAAAGAACTCGAGATACCGGCCAATGCCGATGGCACCCACCAATTGGATATCAATTGCCTGCACATCTGGCCGCGCGGCGAGTTTATGATGATTGCGTTGCCCAATGTGGATGGCTCTTTCACCTGCACCTTGTTCATACCCTTTGAAGGCGAGCATTCACTCGCCAACTTGAAAACACCGGAGGCAGTGAGAGGTTTCTTTGATGAACATTTTGCCGACGCCGTGCCGATGATGCCCGAGTTGGTTGAAGATTTCTTCGCAAACCCCGATGCGAGTCTGGTGATGACTAAATGTTATCCTTGGCATTACAAAGACTCGGTTTGCCTCATGGGCGATGCGGCACATGCCATCGTGCCCTTCTACGGTCAGGGCATGAATGCCGGATTTGAAGATTGCACGTATCTCAATGCATTGCTTACTGAACACAATGATGATTTCGAGAAAGTAATGCCGGAGTATACTCGTTTGCGCAAGCCGGCAGGCGATGCTATTTTGGAGTTGGCGCTCAACAACTACATCGAGATGCGCGACAAAACTGCGGACAAGGAGTTTTTGTTGCAGAAACGCATTGAAGGTCGTTTCAGTGCGAATCATCCCACCTTATGGAAGTCGCTCTACGAGCAAGTTTCCTTTTCGCACACGCCTTATCAGGAAGCGTTGCAAAATGGTTATCGCCAACAGAAGATCATGGATCAGATCATGAGTCTGGAAGACATCGAGAGCAAGTGGGATTCTGAAGAGGTAGAGCAGCGCATGCTAAGTCTGCTCGACATTCACAAGTAGCGGTTGTTAAAAAGCGCGCTGCACTATACTTCATTGCGTTGGGGTTACGTTAGATTGGCTCTATGCAATATCGGGTCGTTATTTTTTTCCTTTTGCTTTGTTCGTTGAATCTTCGCGGACAGCGCGAGCAGCGTGCACTGTATGTGCCGGGAGGACAATTCAAAAATTCGGGATGGTTTGTTGCCCCGGGCCTTGCTTTTACCTTGCCCTTTCCTCGCAACGAGCAGCTCATTGGATATGATGCTGCAGACGATACATTGTTTAGCGGTGATTTCACACGCGACGGTCAGAATGGTTTGTGTGTGCAGGTTGGGCGTCATCATTTTTGGAAGCACGGCGGGCCCATTGATCATGTCGATTATGGCTTGGGTTATAAAATGCTGCGTGGTACAGAGGAATTTGCCGGAGTAGTGCGAGCAGCAAGCTCCTTGACAGCGTATACCTCATACGCATCTTTTTCCGAAAGCTATTTAAGTGCATTTGGAAACGTGAGCAACGTTCTAATGCTGAGCAACCGATGGTGGATACAGAATTCATTAGGCTTGAATGTCGACTTTCGCATGTTTGGCGATCGCGGCGGTAGCGGCGTTCCCGGCGCAGTCTGGCAGTATCCTTCCACATTTCCTGTGCAGGCGCACTACCGCTTAGGCTTTGGATGGAAACCGGAACCGGGCATTTTCATTTTACCTATGATTGAAGTGCCACTGATCAATGTAAATCGTTGGGAGGGCATGAAGGCAACGCTACCTTATTTCAACGGACGATACCGCCCGGTTCTTATTACGCTGCGAATACAATGGTTGACCAAACAGCCCGACAGGCAGTGCGAAAATCAGCCCGGACGTAATGTTGATTTATCGAAAGGAGGAAAGCACGAAACCAACGATTTGTTTGGTCCTGATGCGCGCAAAATGAAGCGAAAGAAAAGAAAGTAGCGTCTATTTCGAAGGACGGTCCTGACAGAGTTCAACCAGCACGCCATTGCTCGATTTCGGATGCATGAAGGCAATGATTTTACCATCAGCTCCATCTTTTGGCGACTCGTGAATCATCGTATAACCCTTGCTCTTTAACCGTTCGATTTCTGCATAAATATCTTCCACATCAAATGCGATGTGGTGGATTCCCTCTTTGTTTTTATCGAGATACTTTGCAATAGCGCTTTCGGGCGATGTAGCTTGAAGCAGCTCTATTTTGCTTTCGCCTATCTGAAAGAATGAGGTAAGCACATGTTCACTTTCTACTGACTCTTGCTTGTAGGGAGCGACCCCCAGAATATCTTCAAAGATTTGATTGGAAGCCTCGAGGTCTTTTACGGCAATGCCGATGTGTTCAATTTTACGGAGCATGCTTATTTCTTCTCAACGATGGCGCCTACTTTGTTGTCGTAGTTCACGTAATACTTGCCTTTGATGTATTTTGATGCATCCACGGAAGAACCGCGTCCGGAGGTAATTAATGTTCCGAATTCACTCACAATTTCATAATTTGTGATACCTGAAAATTCGATGGAATTGGAAACTTTCAATGACTTAATCTTGATCTCCGGCGTGGTACTTTCGATTTTATACTCCGCGGAAGTATGCTGGCCCTTGTAGTCCATTTGATAGATACGAAATGTATTCATACCGGAGTGCAAGTTGACTGGGTAATTGTAGCGGGTAGATTCGGCAATGCCTTTTCCCTTTATTTCGCCCACTTTAATCCATTTGTTCCAATGAAATTGTTCGATAACAAATGTGAGCGGTGCATTCTCTTTTTCGGTTGTCCACTCCATGCCACCGCTAGCACTCACCGTCAGTGAGGTAATTTCGAAAGTGCTGTTGGGGTAAATAACCTCCGGATTGAGAATCTTAACTTCACAATTTTCTTTGCAACGAAGCACTATTTCCAACGCCTCACCCGGTTTCAGCTTCCAGATTGCGAGATCGACCGCAAAAGAGGCAGAGTTCAACTGATCGGCGGTTACTTGCCCATTCACAAGTACTTCAAACACACAGTAGCCTGAACTATCGGTGGTCATCGGGTTTTTTACATACAAGTCTTTCCCTTGATAGATGCCACTGATGATAATCACCTCCGCAAGCGCGGAGGAAGAGAGGAACATGAATAAAGCCAGTGAAAAAAGAAATCGCATAGTCAGATGGTTTAACAAACGGAACGAGTCACGAATGTAAACAAATCTGATCGATTCGGTAAGAATGCCGCACTACATTTTACGGATTCCATTGCCTGTAGATTGCGCAGCACATCATTTGGCGTGAATTCCACTCCGGGCCATGAGGAAAAGGCGCAGTTGTTTTCACCAATGGCGAAGAAGT
This sequence comes from Chryseobacterium gleum, assembly GCA_943330925.2. Lineage (GTDB taxonomy): Bacteria > Bacteroidota > Bacteroidia > Flavobacteriales_D > Sanyastnellaceae > JAIBBG01. Next base: position 12,394 of record CALQJP020000005.1, on the reverse strand, counting down.
GAGCAACGCCATAATCATGATCGCTGCCATCGGGTAACAGGCTAATACATGCGTCTCTAATTGGTGATGTAGAGAATGGGGTCCGAAAAGGAGGTGTTGTATGTTTCCAACGGAAAGGCTGTTGGTCCCTGCACGATGGTCCCGTCGATGATGAGCCATTGCGAATCGGAGCATGGATCGCTCACCAACACATTGTCTTCATCCACAATTACTGCGCAGTTATCTTCCGGTTGATACGGGCTGTGTCTTTCGAGCGCTACGAATTCGTTGGTGCTTTTTCGATAAACGATAATGCCTCGCGAGCCGCCGGTTATATACACCCAGCCCGATGGTACCGTGAGGTTGAAGAAGTCGGGTTGGTAAATGTTGATGGCAATGTTTACCGGCACATCGGGTATGCGATTGGTGTTGCGGTCGCGACAACCGGAAGTGAGAATCAACAGAACAAAGAGTATAAAGCTATTGCGAAGCATGAAGCGAAGATAGAGTGCTTAGAGAACACTTTTGCGCGAAGTGCCGGGGATGTATTCTTTCAGATAAAAGGGTTCGAAATAAGCAACGTCCTCGAAGTGTTTCGCGTTGAATGCTTGCATAGCCAATGCATGCATCATTTCGGCACGCGGAAGAAGTGGCAAGATGCGAGTGCGACTATCGACTAGTGATCGGCATTTTTCGGCGCCGTCGCCCGTTAGAACCAAATGCTCCGGTTCAAATCCAAAGAAGGTGTTCTCGTCCACTAAATGGGCCTCATCCGATGATAAGCGTTTTGCGTTCCCGTCGAAGCGGGCGGCGTAGACTTCCATGCGTCGTGCATCGATCATTGGAATGATGATGTGAGCATCATTGAAAACCTTCGATGCTTCTAGGGCGAGTATTTCTGTTGTGTCAATCGCTATGAGTGGCAACTGCAACGCGAAACATAAACCTTTCGCGGCACTAACACCGATGCGCAGACCTGTGTAAGATCCTGGACCTTTGCTCACTGCAATTGCAGAAAGCGAATTCCAGGGGATATTGTATTCAGTAAAAATTTCATTCATCATTACATGCAGTTGTTCCGCATGAATGAAATGCTCTGCAGAGGCCGATCGGCTTAACAAGATGCCTGCTTCGTCGGCCAGGGCAACCGAACAATTTTTACCGGAGGTTTCCAGCAGCAGCAAATAGGGCATGATAGAATTACTCTTTGTTTTCGTTGTCGCCGTTATTGCTCACTTGCAATTTGTCGCCAGGCTTGAGCGATTGCGCAACTACCTCATAAGGTCCGGTAACGATCTCTTCGTTTTCACCTATGCCTTCCGTAATCTGAATGAATTTATCGTCTTGAATACCCGTTTTCACCACGCGTATTTCAGCCAAATCAGTTTCAGTGTTACGCACAAATACAACAGTAAATGGTTCCTCCGGAGCGTTTTCAGTCGACTCACGGCTCAATTTATCGAGAATAGAAGCAGAGGTTGTATCGTCGCGCGCTGCCACGGCTTTGATTGGAATAGAAAGCGCGCGATCTGTCTTCTCGGTGATGATGTCGACGGTTGCGCTCATACCGGGTTTGAAGGGTGAGTAGTTTTCGCCTTTGCCGTTCATGAGGTGAGCATACGATTCAGGGAGCACGCGAATTTTTACCGAGAAGTTGGTCACCTGGTTGAGGTTCATCTGATCGTTGATGGCGTTCAGCGCGGTGTTGCCTATTTCGGTTACTATGCCTTTGAAGGTTTCGTTTTTGTATGAGTCTACGTCCACCAGTGCCGTGTCGTTGAGGTTTACATGCACGATGTCGCTTTCGTTCACTTCTACATTCACCTCCATAAAAGTGAGGGCAGAAATGTTCATGATTACATCGCCGCTCATCATGTTGTTGCCCAAAACCGTTTCACCGAGTTCCTTGTTAAGGGCCGTAACTGTTCCGGTCATAGGAGCCAGAATAGTGGTTCGCTTGAGGTTGTCGGCCGCCTCACTCACGCCGGCCATCGCGCTTTCAATTGCGAACTGTGCGCTGTGTATGCTTTCGCGTGCAGCTTCCACTTCCGCTTTTGAGGTTTCAAATTGACTCGTTATGTTTTCGAGTTCTGCTTTTGAAATTGCACCGTCTTCAAATAGTTTTTTCTGACGCTGGAAGTTGAGATTGGTGACGTTGAATTGCGCTTCGGCTTGTGTAAGACGCGATTTAGCGCTGCTCAGATTGCTTTTAGAACTGTTGAGCGCGGCCTCAGCGCGATTATATGCAGAGGTGTAGAGGTCGGGGTTAATCTTAACGAGGAGTTGCCCCTTCTGAACGAGGTCGCCTTCCTTCACTGGGAGCTCAACAATTTGTCCCGAAACTTCCGACTGAATTTTTACTTCCGATTCAGGTTGAATTTTTCCGCTTGCGGCAACCGTTTCAACGATGCTGCGATAGGCGCTTTTTTCGGTGGTAACTTCTGTGTGGTCTTTCTTGCCCGCAGTTACGCGGTATACCACACCTGCAACGGCAATTATACCGACTACAATAAGAGTGCGCTTCAGTGTTTTGTTCATGGTTTTAACGTGATGGCCTTGCCCTGGTAAAAATCGAGCACTTTAAGTTTGAAGATGTAGTCGTATTTGCTTCGCGCGAGATTGGCTTGAGCTATTTCCATGCGCATGCGAGCATCGGCGTATTCTGTAATGTTGCTCATGCCTTGTTCGTAGCGAAGTTGCGCCCAGTCGAATGCCTTGTCGTTTGCGGCAACGCTTGTTTTGAAAGCGTAGTAATTCGCCAGAGCAGCCTGGGCGTCGTTGTATGCCTGATAGACGCTTTGTGTTATGGCTTGTTTCGTTTGTTCCAATTGCAATTCAGCCTGACGGAAATTAATCTCTGCGCGCTTAACGCCTGTATGCGTGGCGAACCCATTGAAAAGCGGGATGTTCATCGAGAAAAACAACGAACGGTTTACGTTGTCTTGCAATTGATTTTTGAAAGCCTTGGTTTCATAGTCGTCCAAGTCATAGACCGGTTGAGGGATTGACCAAACCAATTCTCCTGTGCCGAATACTGTGCCGATAGGGAATGCCTGCATGTCCGGAGTTCCGGTAAGTACTTTCGCCGCGCCCGAATATCCTGTTCCGTAAGAGAAACTGGCGTTCAAGTTTGGATAATAGCCCGATGCTGCGATTTTTCTGCCCAGTGCAGCGCTTGCAACCGTGGTGGTCGCTCCTTTCACTTCAGGGAAATTATTCAAGGCAGCTTGAACGGCTATGTCCGGATTTGAAAGCAATGTGTATTGCTCAACTTCATCCAGTTTCGGAATTACAATGTTGAATTGATCGAGCTTGCTCGCATCAAGTTGAAGCAATTGCAAGAGCGAGAGTTTGGAAAGTCGGAAGTTGTTTTCTGTAGCAACAAACGATGCATTGTCGGAGGCTAGCTGCGCTTGCATGTCGTTGAGGTTACTCACTGCAAGTTGCCCCGCGGTAACCAGTTTTTCCATGCGCTTCACTTGTCGATCGGTGCCATCGAGCGTGCGCCTGGCGATATCCATAAACTCTTTGTTGATGATAACAGCGAGGTAGGCGGAGGCAACATTGAGTGCTATATCGTTGCGCATTTTTTCATAGTTCCACTTGGCTGTCTCCGAGTTCAGTCCGGCTTGCTTCAATGTGTTTACCTGTCGCAAGCCACCAAACAGGTTTACGCTTGTAGCTAAACCGAAATTGTTGCTTTGAATGCGCGAGCTTGCGAACTGGTTGGTGAATGGGTCGATGCGCTGCCCCCAGTTGTAGCCGTGGCCACCCTGTGCGTTGAGCGAAGGAAGCATGGCGCCAATTGCACTGGTTTCATTGAGCTTCGTGAGGCCCACATTCTCCTCGCTTAATTGAACTGCCAGGTTATTTTGAAATGCATAGGCGATGCAAGAGTCGAGCGACCATACCTGCGCAAGGGTTGTGCCTGCCGAGGTCACTAAAATGGTCAAGGCTAAACCTACCCGAAGTGAAAAGTTGTTTAAGGTCATTGCAAGAGCAAACTTAGGGTGGAAGACCCAGTTATAATCTAAAAAACGTTATGAAAAATACAACGGGTTTATGACGATTGTCAAACCGGTATTTCGGGCGCTACAGTTCGGTAACCTCAATCTCAACGCGTCGGTTGGCGCTCACTTGCCATTCCGTTTGAGGATCGGGGTAAAGCATTTGCTTGTTGCCCATGCCTCGGGTTGTGAGGCGATCGGCAGCAACGCCATGTTGTACGAGATAATCCACAACGGCTTCCGCTCGTTTTTCGGATGCTCGGCGGTAGTATGCATCAGAGTTTTTCTTCTCTTCGTTTACCGGGCAATTGGCATGACCGATGATGCAGATTTTAACTGAAGGATTAACAGTCATGAATTGCACGAGTTCTTCCAACGCAGGCACCGACTTGTGATACAACTGAGTTTCATCGCCCAAGAATGTGATGTCTTCAATGCTTGTTTTCAAACCTGCCGAGAGAGGCTTCAGTTCTACGCGCTCATAGTGGGTGCTCGATTCAGCAGGCCAGAACTTATGTGCGTAATACATGTACCCTTCTTTAACCACCGACACTGTGTAGATGCGGTAGTTTTTGAGAAGCATGGTAGAATCTGTGAAGTTTTTGAAGACGACGGTTTTGCGTGGGTTAAGACCTTTGATCATAACATCGGCGTCGATAAACATTTTTGAGCGGAAATCTGTAACCGTTATCTGCATCTTTTGGTCTTCGGCTTCAGGTACCTGGGTAGAATCAATTTTCAGCTCCTCGAAAAACTGAGCATTCGAGGAAAGCCCAGCCAGCAACGAACAAGAAAGCAGTAATGTATAAAAAATAGAAATCCTCATTGCGGTGATACCAATCGAGTTAGTAGGCGCTAAAATAGAGAAATTATTCCTCGGTAGTTACCAATGAATGCAAAATGTAACAATTCCTTGATTTGGCGCGATGTGCGCGAACTTTTATGACCGGAAAATGGCCGCTATTTTTTTACGAAAGAACACGAGCGCAATGGTCGCCAGCAATACGTAGGGAACCAGCATCAAATAAACGATACCCGCATTGAGTCCTTCACCAATGCCTTTGTCGACGTTTTCTGTTGCGCTCTCAGCAGTGGCTTTGCACATCGCACATTGTGCCGACGCGCCCATGCTGAAAACAAACAGCACAGTCACTAGAAAAAGGTATTTCACGGAATTCTTCATGTTTCAAAGATATACGGCATTCTATTAAACACCCTCACACCTCACACCTCACACCTCACACCTCACACCTCGCACATCGCACCTCGCACTTCGCACCTCACACCTCACACATAGTGCGGGCTAATCATCCAATAAACGATTACTCCGCTCACGGCAACGTAAAACCAAATGGGCCATGTAATTCGGGCGATTTTTTTGTGTGCCTGAAAATCGGCAGTAAGACCTCGGTATGTGGTAAACAAAATGAAAGGCAGAATCACAGCTGCTAGCACGATGTGCGTGATGAGCACCAGCAGGTAGAAGCTGCGCATGGGGGCATCTTTTGGGTATGCTGTGTCGCCGGTGAGCACGTGATGGGCAATGTAGCTTACCAAAAACAACGATGATAGCACCATTGCAGAGAGCATCGTGCGTTTATGAAGAGCATAGTTTTTTTGTTTAACTGCCACCAGGGCCGCAACAAGGAGTAGCGCAACTGAACCGTTCAGGAATGCGTTGATGGTTGCGAACACATGCGGATTAAAGCCTAGATCGGCTTCGATGTGAATGTATTTGAGCGACACAACCACCAGAAAAACAACAATGGAAAGAAGCCAAATGATGCGTTTTGCGGCCTTGTCATTTTTAGGGATGGAAGCTTCAATCATGATCAGATTCTTTTGAGAGAGTTATTGCATCTATAAACAACTGATCCATGCCGGAGGTTGACGTGCCATCATAATAACCTCGAATGCGCAAGTTCTTATCGAGAAGGGTCACTTTGTCGGTGTGGAAAATTCCGCCTTGTGCTGTGTCGGAGGGGAATGCAGTGAGCAGGAAGCCTTCTTGGGCAAGGTCATAGATGTCGGATGCTTTTCCGGTTAGGAAATTCCAGCGGGCCAAGTCGGCTCCAATTTTCTGTGAATAGACCTTCAGTTTCGCTGGCGTATCCGATTCCGGTTTTACGGAAAAGGAGAGAAAGCGTATGGGTAACTCAGGATTTTCCTTGATGAATTTATCTTGCAGTCGGGCCATCTGCGCGCTCATCATGGGGCAAATCGTGGGGCATTCCGTGAAAAAAAAGTCGACCAGCGAAATAGACCCAGCGTAGTTTTCTTGCGTGATGATAACACTGTCCTGATTAACGAAACTGAATTTTGGAATCGGGTAGTAAAGTGTATCCGGTTGCTGCGTGCCATCGGGCTGCGTATTCAATTCGATGTCGAACTCGCCGAAATAGGGCAGTGGCCGAGAGGGTTGTGTGCTTTCGGATTGTTTCTCATTGCAGGCTACAAGGCTTGCCATGAGCAATGAAGCACACGCAATACTAAGGTTGCGATGCAGCTTCTTTTGCTTTTCGTTCATTATATCGACGTATATCAATCTCTTTCTTCAGCAACGCTATGTCTTGCACCATGCCCGGAATGGAGTCTCCTGCGCCACCCAGGAAGTGATATTCGGTGTTGCCATATTCTCCGCGAATGTGGCCATCGGCATCAATCAGTTTGAAAATGGCTTCGTTTGAAAGGTTCTCAATGAGGAGACCGTTGCGAATGTAGGCTTGCATGGCTTCCTGATTACCTGTGAGGAGCTTCCATTTATTGCCAAAGGCGTTGTATTTCGTGTTCTGTTCGATGTAGGCTTTTGCTGCTTGCGCGCTGTCTTTATCGCAATGGGTTGAAAAAACCACGATGGCAATGTCGGGTTCATTGCGGTATTTGAAATTGATGTTGAGCAGGCGTTCAGTAATCTGTGCAATGTGCTCATCGGCGGTTGAGTAGCAGGCTGCCACCCAAACCTTACCCAGCATGGAGTCGCGCGTTACAATGGATCCGTTTTCGTCGGAAAAGGCAAAGTCAGGAATTCGGTAATGCGGATCTTCAGCCAATGTGTTTTCCGGACCCACATACGGCAGTGTCTTGAATTTGTGTTTGCTGAGCACTCCAAAAAAGACTAACCAAAGGAGCGGAAACAAAAAAAGCATACTGGCAAGGCCAATATACTTTTTCCATTTCGAACGAATCGACATATTTTTCAACGGAAGGTATTGTTCATCTCTTGAACCGAAAGCCCTTCGTAGAGTCCAATAAAAATCAAGTAAAGGATGAAAAGTGCGTAGGGCAGAAGCACTACGTATTTGAGGTTTTTGCGCTCATCGCCAAGGTGCATGAAGATGAGTACAATGTAGGCCGCTTTAACAAGGGTGAGAACGATGAAGAGCAGCTTAATGGTTTCCCAGGTAAAAGTGCCATTGCGTTTGAAGTATACACCCATGAAGATTTCGAATACAGTAAGTAAGGTAAGGATTGCGGTTACCATATACAGTTTCTTGCGAATCTTCACGCCTTCTTCTTCGCTGTGACGTGCGTTGATAGAGTAGCTATCGTTTACAATCAAATCGTCTCTTTCCATGGTTGTGTCAATTTATCTAAACGGTGAATTGAATCTAAGTATTAAACGAGGTAGTAGAAGGTGAACACGAATACCCACACCAAATCTACAAAGTGCCAGAACAGTCCAACTTTTTCTACCATCTCGTAGTGGCCACGACGTTCGAAAACGCCACGCAATGCCATGAGGAAGACGATCAGGTTAATGACCACACCTTGCAATACGTGGAAACCGTGGAAACCGGTGATAAAGAAGAAGAAGTTCGCATATTGTTGTTGAACTGCGTACTCGTTTTTCGAAAGGTTGGCACCGAATACCAGCGTATTGGAGGCCATGTTTTTCATGATTTTTTCAGCCTCTTCTCCGGTAACCATCAACTTGCGAAGGTCTTTACCGTCTTTGTGCTCGAGGGTGTATTTGTTCAGAACAATTTCGAGCGGATATTCTTGAGGTGCGGCTGCATGAGCTTCTGCATGAGCATCGTGACCATGCGCATCATGATTGTCGTGAGCGGCCGGCGTAACGATGAGTTTACCATTGGCAATTTCGATGTGATCGCCGTGCTCGAGCGCGTGCTCATAGGCGTGGCCAACATCCGAGGTCATATGAACCCAAGTGCCGCCGGTCAATTCCATGGCTATCGGCTGGTTGTGGTCGTCGGTTGCTGCCACGGTCATTGGCGCGCTTACCTGAAAGCCGCCGCCTGATCCATGGATAAAGTGAGACCATTCCCAAACTTGGGAGCCTAAGAAGAATAAGCCACCGATAACCGTGTAACCCATCCACTTGATAACACCCTTCTTATCCATACGGTGTCCTGCTTCTACAGCAAGCACCATCGTAACAGAAGAAATAATGAGGATGAAGGTCATGAGCGCTACGTAAATAAGCGGGTAGCTCCCGTGCAGACCTGGCAGCGATTCAAACACTTGTTCGCCAACCGGCCACAAATCGGCCGATCCATGGCGAATTACGCCGTATGCAGTAAGCAATCCTCCGAACGTCAATGCGTCCGATACAAGGAAATACCACATCATCATTTTACCATAGCTGATACCGAAGGGCGATTGTCCGCCACTCCACAATTGGTCTTTGCTGACTGATTGAGCCTGTCCTGCCATACAATCTGAAAATTTGCCGCAAGTTTACTAATCAAATCGCCTTGGTTGGGCGCTCCAGTTAAAAAAATTGACAAGCAATGTTGGGAAAGCCGGAATGCTGCACTGAAACCCTTGTCACAGCTGAAGAAAAAGGCTAGATTAAATTGTTTCTAAATAAGATTAAAACAGGAAGAAAAGGAAGTAGAATAAATAGAGCCACAGGCCGCCAAGGAAGTGCCAGTACATGCCGCTTATGTAAATACTGAGGGTATTGTCGCGGTTAATGCGGCCTCTTGCGATTCGAACGGTGTTTACAATGAGGTAAATGAGGCCGAATGCAAGGTGAATGATATGCACGTAGATAACTACGCTGAGCATGGCGCCGAATGCATTGAAGGTGGTCATTACGGTATTCGTTACCGGGCGCGATGGGTCGCTGGGTTTGTAGTACTCGCTGCCTTCTTTCACCAAGCGTTCGTTGTTCATCTCAAACCAATAGTCTGAGCCATACTCTCCGGTGAGTTTTCCCAAGGTATTCCAGCGGTAAGCTGAAAGCCCCTGTTCGTTTTGTGTTATGGTGAAGCCAAGGCCACGTGAAGCCATGTGTTTCCAACCGGCGTGCTGAGAAATTGTAAAAGCAATGCCTAAAGCGAGCGTGATGGTGTGCAGTGTCATGCCCAGCGATTGATTGCCTTTTTTCAATGCACGCAAGGCTAAAATGAGGGTTACGGATGAGGCTACCATAAACGCATTACTCAACCAGAAATAAACCGGTGGCGACATGTGCAACCAAATCAGCTTTCCATAAAGCACGATGAGTGCGCTCGTAATGCCCGCAAACAGCATCACGATGGCGAAAACGATAAACCACATCATCATTTTACGTGTCCGCACTTTGATGGCGGGGTCGAGGCCTTCAAATACATCCATTTTGGAAGAGGTCGAAGTTGAAGCGTTTTGACTCATGGGAGCGGGTATTTCGGATTATAACAACACAGTGTCTTCAAAGTTGCGATTGCATGTTAACCGGGTAATTTGTCGAGCACGTATGCGAGTTGCACAACGGGCAGGTAAAAAAACGAGGCGAACATCACCTTGCGGGCATCGCTTGTATCGCATGATTTTACAAGCAAGAAAGAGTAATACGACATGACTGCCCCGGCAAGTGCTGTAATAACAGCAGCAATATTGCCGGTCATGGGTGCTTGGAATGGCAGCGCCCAGGGCAGTAAACTAACGGGAATAAGAAACAGGGAGTACAATAAAATCTGATAAGCAGTTGCCTTGCTGCGGCCTTCGTTAAAAGGTAGGAGTTTGTATCCACCACGCACATAGTCGTCGTGCGCTACCCAGGCGATTGCCCAGAAGTGCGGAAACTGCCACATGAATTGCATGGCGAAGAGTAAACCGGCTTCGAGGCCGAAGTCTTGGGTTGCGGCAACATAACCCAACATAGGTGGTATGGCACCTGGAAATGCACCAATGAAAACAGCAAGACTGCTCACACGTTTCATGGGTGTATAGAAAGCAACATATAGAATGAAAGCCGAAGCGCCAAGAATACCGCAAGCAGTGCCGCAGTAATACCAGAGTATGAGAATGCCCAGGATGCCGGCGGTCATGGAAAGAACTACAGCCGTGCGAAGCGACATGCGTCCGGTGGGTATAGGTCTGTTTTGAGTACGAAGCATGAGTTTGTCCCACTCGCGTTCGAGCGCCTGGTTGAGGCCGTTGCTTCCTCCGGTGAGCAGCAAACCACCGATGCAAAGCGCCGAGAGCGTGGTAACGTTGGTTTGATCGGTACCCATGTAATAACTCAATACAGCGGAAATAATGACCAGCAACGTGAGGCGAAGCTTGAACAGCATGGCTAAATCACGAACGAACGATGATTTGCCGGATGTGAGTGTTGCCGAGGGTTGGTCTTGCACAGCGGGTGTTTTGCGGCGCGAAGATAGTGTGTCGGTTCCACCACAAAATCATTCGTTCGCGTAAGTTCTGAAGTGTTGTTACTTTTAGCGGCTCGATGCGGATTTTAATTCCATACCTGCCAATTCTACTGGTTGCGTTGATATGCAGCACAAATGCGCTTGCCCAAGAGCCTGCCGGCGGATTCGGAAATTATCGCAGCGGCACATCCATTGCTTCGCCTTTCCCTTTGCAGCCCAGCACACTGTTGAACGATTCGCTCGAAATAAAGGAGCGTTTTCAGTTTCAGACCATTGCCAATTTATCGGCTGGTTATGGTGCTCGTCCAATTTCAGTTTCTTGGTTTGGCAGTCAATTGCAATGGAACCCCGGTAAAAGATGGTCGCTACAGGCCGGGTATGCATTGGCCGGCGGGTTTTTGCCCAACTATCTCGAGCGTCGTGCTGAGAACGAGGGGTATTTGTCGGGGCTGGGGTATGCCGTGGGCGATACTGTGAGCCATCTATACCATACACATTACACTTTCGGTCATGCGCAATTCAAAGCAGGCAAACATGTTTCCCTGGAGTTGGGCAAGGCCAAGCAATTTTGGGGCGATGGTTATCGATCCATGATATTGAGCGATCATGCGTCGCCTGCTCCTTATTTCAAGCTTACGACAACGCTGGGCAAGTTCAGGTATATGAATTTGTGGATGCATCTGCGTGATATTTCTTCAGGTCAAACGCTGTCCAATGCTCGCGTGAAATACAGCGCCATGCACGCGTTGAGTTATCAGATTACACCGAAACTGAATGCAACACTGTACGAATGGGTGGTATGGCAAAACAGAGATACGCTCAGCCGCCGCGGGCTCGATCTGTATTATCTGAATCCGCTCATTTTCTACCGTCCGGTTGAATACAGCTTGGGCTCGCCCGACAATGTTATGCTGGCCGCTTCGCTGCGATGGAGTGTGAGTCGTTCATTGCAGCTCTATGGTCAATTCGTGCTCGATGAGTTCAATCTGAAACTATACAAGCGCAGCAATAACTGGTGGGGAAATAAAATCGCGGGTCAGCTAGGCTTGCGATGGAATACACCTGGCAAGGGGCTAGAGGTTTTGGCGGAAGTGAACATAGCCCGTCCATTCATTTATTCGCATGGTAGCTCCATTCAGGCCTGGACACACATCAACCAGTCGATGGCGCACCCGCTGGGGTCCAATTTCCTGGAGTCTTGCTTGAGAGTTCGTTACGTGAAGAAGTTGTGGACGGTATCCGAGCAGTTGAATGCGGCAGCCTTCGGGCGAGATTATGATGCTGATGGGGATGGTGTTGCCGATAATTTCGGTGGAAATATTACACGATCCTATGCCAACCCGTATGGCGGAAGCTTTGGCCATGAAATGTTGCAGGGCGAATTGCGCAGAACGATTTTTCATGGCTTCACGCTGAGCAGAGCACTATCCGAAACCTCTCGTTGGGAAGTATACCTGCGCCATAATCTGCGGGCAGAGAAAGTGGGCCCACAATTGACAACCGAAAATTGGCTAATGCTCGGTATTCAAACCCGCGGCATGCTCCAACCGGTGCAGGATTACTAAAATGCGCTGGATTTAATTCATTCGCGTATTCGTGGCCTTGTTCATTCCTGTAGTTCTAATCCTCGGCATATTCCAGCCGATGCAGGATTACTAGAGTGGTTATGGTTTAATTCATTCGTGTATTCGTGTCCTTGTTCATTCCTGGAATTCAAACCCGCGGCATGCTCCAACCGGTGCAGGATTATTAGAAACTCCTTTAGTGCCTTCATTCTAAAATTCGCGACCCTGTAATTCGAATTAT
>CALQJP020000004.1 GCA_943330925.2 Chryseobacterium gleum | reverse complement strand
GAAAGCTGCCCGAATAATGCGTTTGACAATTCACCCGATGACTTTACATCTTGACGAGCGCTCATCATTGCCAATAATGCACGACGATCATTTTGATTCATGTTGGGGCCACCCTGCCCTGCAGGCCAAAGTGTATTCACATCACCATCAAAACGCCCATAAATAACCTCATCATTGAGCGTCTTCTCAATAATCTCAGTGGCCATTATTTCACCCGTCTTAATATTCGTCAGCTTGTACTGAAAAGAAACTGTACAGGAATTTGAATTGTAATACTCCGTGTAGCTGCAAGGCCGATACAAGGTTTGCATGTAATACTTACCGTCGGTTCGGTTCAGCACTCGCTCTTGATAAGTGGTATATCCCTCTCGCTGTTTGCTTCGTAAGGTGCCCTTCTTTTCTGAATAGCTGAGCACGGTGCCTGTGAGAATCGCTTTAGCTCCCACCAGCTCACCGACAGATACAACGGTGTTTTCATCAATAATTCCGGTCATTTGCAAATGCTGCTCGTTGATGATATTCTGGAGGTTCTCTCTATCGACAACGTTCAAGAAAGGGTCTTCACTGGATGTAAGCGCATCAAGAGTATATGCCGCCATTTTCGCTTCCATTCCCGGAGTATTCGTAGCGTTCTTAAAGTCAACAAGCGCAATAGTAAATCGCCCTCGTTCAACGCATTCGCGACTCATGGCAACCGCGTCTTTGTATGAACTTCGTCGAGCAATAACCTTTTGAAAATAGCTTTGCGCCTCTCGAAAATGTTCCAAAGACATAGCAGCTTTTCCCTGCTGATACAGCGGCTCCAGATAAGCTATATCGCTCAAGTCACCGGCATCCTTGTAGGTAGGATCAATCTTATTAATTTCATTAAACCTCTTCTCAGCCTCGGCAAATTTCTTCTCGAGAAGAAGTGCATTCCCTTCATCGTACATGTTTTTCAGATAGATGTTCTTGCACTCCTGGTAGTCCTTTTCATAGAAATCGGAAAGCAATAAAGAAACGCCTACACTTTGAATTCGATCACGATAGGTCCGTGCCTGCTGAAATGCGTATACAGCCGATTTGTGGTCACCAAAATTCTTTTGTTTGGCGAAATCATTGAGCAAATTGTTCAACACCAATTGCCCGGTTCGCTTCATAGCAATTTGAGCATTCACATTGGTTCGACTGCGCTGAAGTGCTATGTAATAACTCTCAGCAGCCTCATTTACCAAACCACCGTTTTCCTGCTTTACTCCCACCTTAAAATAATGCTTGCTGCTGTGGCAAGAAGCAGCAACTAACATGACCATAGCAAGCACTATGAATAGGAAGCGTTTCATCAGAAAAAACCTGGTTTATGAATTACTTAGACTCCAAGTATTGATTCAAATCTTCGATGCTCGACTCAAATGTGAAGGCGGTGTTCACCTCGTAGTAATCACCTTGGTTATAGCAGAAGTCGTAGGCATACTTTGCGTATTGCAATTTGCTGTCTTCAAAACTGAAAAGGCCCATTACCTCAGCTATCTGAGCAGCTGTTAGACAATTGGCCTTCGTAACTTGCTTTGCCACTGTCATCTTAGAATCTTCAAAGCTGTTTGAAGAGATGTTATCCTTTGCTTTGGTAAAAGAAGCCGGAGCCATAGAACTTGCACAACGACCAGTAGGTTTTGCAGGTGCAGCAACAGGAGCTGGAGCTGGGGCCGGTTTTGCTGCAGGCTTTGGGGTAGGCTTCGGGGCAGGTTCTGGCTGCGAAGTTGTTGTAGTAGTTGTCGTGGTTATCGTAGTGTGCTCGGTTTCTTCAACATCCATGTTCATATCCATAGAGCCACCCATATCAGAAGCGTTAATGCTGATACCCATATTCACACCATCCACATTGATTCCCATCGACACATTGCCTCCGGTTGCAGGTGCTGTCTTGGCAGGCTGCGATTTGGTGGTAGTGGTGGTGGTTTGAGTCACCGTAGTTTTTGCAACCGGTTGCTCCTGAATTGAAATGGTTTGGTTTATCTGCACATCGTCCGAATGATGCTCCGTGTCGTCAACTTCGGCAAAAGACTTCACTTCGGAATTCGATTCTTTCGCTCCCTCTTCCACAACACCATCTGTCTGGCCGTAGTAACGAAGCACAAATTCACCCTTCTTGTTTCTCTTTACGACATAAGTAACCTCGGAGCCACGTTGTACCGCAAAATTGCCCTCCGAAAAATCGGGCAGCATTGCATCTTCGAAGTCAATGCGTGCTTGATAAAAATCGGATGTTAGACCTTGAATTTTAACATTTGGCTGAGGAGCGCTGTTTTTCTTTTCACCATTTAAATAGACGGTGAACTTCTCACCCGCCTCGGAAAAAACTACTGCAGACGCTTGCGCTGATAATTGAACACAAGCGAGAGTGCATAAAAGAATCGTAAATACGTGTTTCATAGATTTAATTTGATGAATTGTAACGTGATTTTCGCGCTTGGCGAAGACCTTGCCAAAAATACTCAATTCGATTCGAGCCAATCGATAAAAGACTGCTAATTTTGACCTCTGACAAGTTTATGAAGAACATACTCATTATTGGCGCAGGGCGCAGCAGTGCTAACTTGATAAAATACCTGTTAGAACATGCAGCTCTGCTTGACTGGCATCTCCGTGTGGGTGACATGGATGTTTCGTTTGCATCGGCAAAAATTGGAGACTCAACACATGGCGAAGCTTTTCAGTTGGACGCCTCGAACGTTGAGCAACGACGAAGCGAAATTGAACGCTCAGACCTTGTTATCTCCATGCTTCCGGCCTTCATGCACATGGAAGTTGCCAAAGACTGCATCCACTTCGGTAAAAACGTAATTACCCCTAGTTATATACCGGATGAAATGTGGCAACTGGACGGACAGGCCAAAGAAAAGGGAATTGTTATCTTGAATGAGATGGGAGTAGATCCTGGCATCGACCACATGTCGGCCATGAAGATCATTGACCGTCTGAAATCTGAGGGCGCCACACTGGAATCATTTGAATCATTCACCGGTGGGCTTATTGCACCGGTAAGTGATAACAATCCATGGCACTACAAGATAACCTGGAACCCTCGAAACGTGATTTTGGCCGGCTACGGCGGAACGGCGCGTTACAAAGAGAATGGTGGAGTAAAGTGCATTCCGTACCAGCGACTATTCGAACGAATAACGACAGTTGATCTCGGGCCGGATGGCCAATTTGAAGGTTATGGAAATCGGGACTCCCTTAAATATCTGAGCCTTTACAACCTTGAAAACATACCTACGCTGTATCGGGGCACCTTGCGAAAAGCCGGATACTGCTCGGCCTGGAATGCCCTCGTGCAACTGGGGTTGACCGACGACTCCTTCCAAATGACATTCAGTAAAAATTCGGACTGGGAGACGCTTACGAATTCCTTTCTACCCGAAGGAACAGGATCTGTTGCAGAGCGTTTACAATCCTATTTGAAGGTGAGTAATGAAATTATTGAAAAACTAACATGGCTGGGGATTTTTGAGAAAAATCCAATTGGACTGGATAAAGGAAGCCCTGCACAAGCGTTGCAGCATCTCATAGAAAAGCGCTGGGTACTTGGTGCCGATGACAAGGACATGATTGTAATGTGGCATCGGTTCCGTTATCACCTCAACGGACAAACCAAGGAGCTTCAATCCAAGTTGATATCCTATGGCGACGACCCGGTTCATACCGCCATGTCGAAGACAGTAGGTTTACCAATAGCCATAGCAGCGAAGCACATTTTATCGGGCAATTGGCAATTAAGCGGAGTGCAATTGCCAACCAACTCTTCCATATACGAGCCTGTATTGCAAGAGTTGGAGGAATTAGGAATCCTCTTTTCAGAAACAGAACACACTCTCTGAACATGAGATTACGCTTCGGCCTTTTATGCCTCATCTGTTTTGCCCCTTGCATGATGACGGCGCAAAGCAGAGAGTGTCCCAAGCTACCCGAAAAATATGAATGGCATACCACACGCGATTTTAAGCGCGATGAGGATTTGGTAATTCGCACGCTTCAGTGGCTCACCACAACACCCTTGAATGAAGAAATAGCCATCCGCGGAAAGGCTAATTTATTCGTGATGGAATGGATTTGTGGCAGCCCGCGAATCATGATTGAAATTGACTCCGACAAACTACCTTTTTACATAGACTACCCGGATTTGCTTTTCCCTTATATACACGGCGTGGCGCAGTGTAAGCTTACAAAAAACACAGCATGCAATGAACTACAGGCTGCAGTAAGTGGTTTTAAATGTGTTGCATACATGATACGTGAGGACGACGCCTTAAAAAAAATCAAGGCATTGCAACCGATAGTAAAGGCCTCCAAAAAAGACAAGATGGAATCGTACGTTCAAACGTTGATGACAAATAAAACAGTAAGGTGAAAAAATTCGACATTCCTGAACACTACCGTTCAGCCATAATTGGAGAAATAAAAAACCGTCGAAAGGATTTAGACCCGCGAAAGCAGGATTTCTCGCCCGGAGAGCTTTCACTGGGGAACATCACCTTCATTTTCCCACGACACTTCGGATTTTGTTATGGTGTAGAAAACGCCATCGAGCGCTCCTACAAAGCCATACGGGAAAACCCGGGCAAACGCCTGTTCCTGCTCAGCCAGATGATACACAACCCAGCAGTTAATGAAGATCTGGAGGGCCGAGGATTGAAGTTCATATTGGATACGGAAGGCAGACAACTTCATTCCTGGGATGATATTCATTCGGATGATGTTGTAATTATTCCGGCGTTTGGGACCACCATAGAAACAGAGCAGCTTCTTGCTTCCAAAGGAGTTGAAATAGCACGATACAACACAACCTGTCCATTCGTGGAAAAGGTATGGAAGCGATCGGCAGAAATCGGCAAAAGTGGTTTCACGATTATCATCCATGGCAAGCAGAAGCACGAAGAGACTCGTGCAACATTTTCGCACAGCTATCAGAACGCACCCTCCATTATTGTTCGTGACTTGAAAGAAGCAGAAACTATTGGGCAGTTTATGATGGGAAAACTCGATAAAGCAGCGTTCATGGAGCACTTCCACTCGAAAGTTTCGATTGGGTTCGATCCGGAAACAGACTTGGAGCGTGTCGGAGTAGTAAACCAAACCACGATGCTCGCCAGTGAAACCCAAGAGATTGCAGATTATTTCAAAAACATCATGGCACACAAATATGGTGCAGCCGCAAAAGACCATTTTGCGGATACACGCGACACGCTGTGCTATGCAACCAACGACAATCAGCAATCTACGCTGGCAGCTTTAGAAAGCAGTGCCGATGTGGCAATTGTAATTGGCGGTTACAATAGCTCCAACACTTCACAAATAGTAACGATACTGGAATCAAAATTCCCAACCTACTTTATACAAGATGCATCCGAAATTGTAAATGAAAACCTGATCAGGCATTTTCACTACAACACTCATATCCATGCGGAAACAACCAACTGGATTCCGAATAAGGAACCACTTCGGCTTTTGATAACCAGCGGTGCATCTTGCCCCGACACCGTTATGGAAGAAGTGATTAAGCGCATTCTGGAGCTCAAACCTTCACTTCTATCTCCTGAGGAAGGCTTGGATCGGTTCATGGTCAACGAGGCATAACAAGTACTTTCAGATACGTTCCATTCGGGTTAGTTTTGTGCGGACCTATTGAACCCCTGCATGTCAGACATCATAAAACTCCTACCCGAAAATGTTGCCAACCAAATCGCCGCAGGTGAAGTGGTACAGCGCCCAGCCTCGGTTGTAAAGGAGCTGATGGAAAACGCAATTGACGCCGGTGCTACATCCATAAAATTATTCGCTAAAGACGCAGGAAAGACGCTCATACAAGTGACGGATAATGGCAAGGGGATGAGTGTTACCGATGCCCGGCTGTGTTTTGAGCGCCATGCAACTTCCAAGATTACGCGCTCGGAAGATTTATTTCACATTCAGACGAAAGGATTTCGCGGAGAAGCGCTATCGAGTATTGCTTCGGTTGCTCAGGTGGAGCTTCGCACCCGCATGGAAGCAGATGAATTTGGTACACAGATATCCATTGAAGCATCGAAGGTTCAAAATCAGGAGCCGGTTCAGTGTCAGATAGGCACCATGTTCTTCGTCAAAAATCTGTTCTATAATGTTCCCGCCAGAAGGTACTTTCTGAAAAGTGACGCCATTGAACTGAGGCATATTATTGATGAGTTTCAACGCATAGCACTGGCGCATCCCGATGTTGAATTCCAATTCACGCATAACGGCGCTGAAGTATTTATGCTTCCTTCAAGCACCTTGAGGCAGCGCATCGTGCACGTATTCGGCACGAAATACAACGAGAAGCTTGTTCCGGTAGAAGAGCATACGGATATAGTGTCGGTAGCAGGCTTTGTAAGCAAGCCTGAAATGGCTAAAAAAACGCGCGGCGAGCAGTTCTTTTTTATCAATCAGCGTTTTATTAAGAGCACCTACCTCAACCATGCGGTTACCAATGCCTTTCAGGATTTGTTGCCCCAGGGCTATTTCCCGATGTACTTAATTTACCTCGATATAGACCCGGCTCAAATAGACATCAATATTCACCCAACCAAAACAGAGATTAAGTTTCAAGACGAACGCGCCGTATATGCCATTATTCACGCGGCAGTCCGCAGAGCGTTGGGTAAATTCAGCATTGCTCCCAGCATCGATTTCGAGCAGGAGACTTCTATTTCCTTATCTCCACCCCGCCCAAGTTCAGACATACAGGCACCTAAAATTGACATTAATCCGGAGTTCAATCCTTTTGGAAATGCCCAGCCTCCGTCGAACCGAACGATGAACTTACGAGGTTGGTTCGATCGCAAAGAATCAGGTGTTTCGGGTTGGCAAGATTTGATGGAAGTAGCGGCACGTATAGAGCGTGCCGAAACAATAAGCCCCACGCTGGAGTTAGAAATTCACGACGACATTTCGTTTGTGCAACACAACCGCAAATACATGCTTTGCTCTTCAGGTGAGCGAATGATGGTTGTTGATCAGCAACGCGCTCATCAGCGTATTCGCTTCGAAAAGTTCATGCAACAATTGGCATCGGGAAAAGGAGTTACACAGCAAAGCATGTTTCCCGAAACCATTGAGCTCACTCCCATTCAAAGCGCACTTTTAGGCGCATTTGCCGGCGAACTGGAGGCAATAGGATTTCGCTATTCTCAAAACGGACCCAATCAAATCGCATTGGAAGGCGTCCCTTCCGAATGCAGCCAGAGCGGAGGTGAAACCGCATTTATTGAAGCCCTCACTGCGCTGGAGGAAGATGTCGATACAACGGCTATTGCGCACGAAAATCTGTGTTGGAAATTAGCATCCACCGGAAGCATTCGATATGGGCAAATGCTTACTGCACCCGAAATGGAGTCGCTATTTCAGCAACTTATGCAGTGCAACCAACCCTATTACTGGCGCAATCAAAAGCCCATCATCATTCAATTCGACGCACAACAACTGAACGAATATTTTAACTGATCATGTTCAATCAACTTCCTGTTGTAACCAAAAACATCCTGCTCATCAATATCATCCTTTTTTTAGGATGTGAAGCGATACCCGCGTTGAAAGAGCCGCTTACGGGATACTATTTCGAAAGTGATTCCTTTCGCATTTGGCAGATTATTACGCACATGTTTATGCATGGCGGTGTTGCGCATTTGTTTATGAATATGTTCGGTGTTTACATGTTCGGCGCGCTGCTCGAGAGCTACTGGGGCGCAAAGAAATTTCTCAACTATTACCTCGTTTGCGGCTTGGGCGCATTCGGGCTTCATCAGTTAATCAGTTATTTCGAAATTCACCATTTGATCTCGCAAATGCCCTCTGAATTGGTGAATGAGGTACTCACCAATGGCAGGTTAGCACTCATGGAAAGCAAGAATTTCGTGGATAAAGACGCAGCTCAACTCAATCTTGCTTTGAATGTTGGTTTAGTAGGTGCTTCCGGATGTTTGTTTGGCCTTCTCATAGCCTATGGAATGTTGTTTCCCAATAGTGAATTGATGCTCTTGTTTATACCCTTTCCGATTAAAGCGCGCTACTTCGTGATTGGTTACGGTGCAATCGAACTATTACTAGCGCTGGCAAACAGGCAGGGCGACAACGTTGCACACTATGCGCACATTGGCGGAATGCTCATTGGCTATGTGATTCTGAAATTCTGGCAACGACAAGGAAGGCTCTATTCATAACCATGGTCGAAAAGCAATCCATAGTGACACGCATACGCAAAGGCGACCCGTTGATGGTCTTGTTAATCATCAACCTGGTTGTATTTGTTGTAATACAACTTCATCTTTTGAGACTTTACGTTACCGGAGCGAAAGCCTCGGGGCCATGGGGTGAGGATTTGATGTTGGCAGCCAACTCCTCTTTCGACGTCATGCAGCAGCGGCCATGGAGTTTAATTACACACCTATTCGCACACCTGCAGCCTGGCCATTTTTTGTTCAATATGATTGCATTGTACAGCATGGGCAAGCTATTCATGACGATGGTGCTGCCCAAAAAAATATGGCTCGTTTATTTGTTAGGAGGTATCAGCGGCTATCTGCTTTTTATGTTAAGCTTTGCCGGTTCGAATGTGCTTAATGCAGGCCGTGATCATTCCATACTTGGAGCTTCCTCCGCAGTGATGGCGATTGTAACTGCTACTGCTATTATTCAACCTCGGAGAATCGTCTACCTCTTCAATGCTGTTCGTATGGAACTAGCATGGCTTGCAATTCTTCTGGCCGTATTGGATTTGGCCAGTATACGCAACGGCATCAATAGTGGCGGGCACATCGGACATTTAGGAGGAGCGCTTTTCGGACTGTTGTATGGTCTCTTGGTTCGGGCGGGCATCTTCAGTCTGCGCGATTTTGGGAAGTTTATTTCGAGTCTCACAAAACGCAGATCCATGACTGTAGTGCGCGGACATGCTCGACCGAAAACAGATGATGAATTCAACATTGAGCGAGTAGAAAAGCAGAAGAAGATTGACGAGATTCTCGATAAGATTGGTCGTTCAGGGTATGAAAGCCTAAGCCAATCTGAAAAGGATTTTCTGTTTAAACATTCGCAGAAATAATGGGCGGTGTCTTTTGTACGCGTTCATTGCGCCCATACATTTGACTCATGCCAAATGCCACTGCAGAACAAAAAAAGCGATCGCGAACCAATTGGTTCATGCTGCTTCTCAACACTGCAGCTGCACTAACTCTTTTACTTGCTTATGCCGCTGCAGCCTTCGGCCCCAATGCAATGGGTTACTTTGCGCTATTCGGATTGGCGTATCCCTTTTCACTTTTATTCAACCTTCTCTTTATTGTTTACTGGTACTTTAAAAAGCGTGTCTATACACTCTTTTCAATTGCTGTTATTTTGGTTGGTGCAAATCACCTGACCGCTTTTTTCCAAGTGAGTTGGAAAGGAAGCAAAAAAGAAAACCATAGCCAGCTAAAAGTTCTAACCTACAACGTACACGTTTTTGATGTTTTCGATAAAAAAGACGGTGCGGCAACACGGGATGCTATCTATGATGTGTTGCACCGTGAACAGGCCGATGTAATATGCTTTCAAGAGTTTTATCAATCCGAAAAATCAAAAGCATTTCCAACACGCGACACGCTGCTTGCGTTTCTTCCGAACAAATACTATCATGAGCGCTACACGCATGCGATAAGCGGCCAGCAGTATTTCGGGGTTGTAACACTTTCAAAATACCCCATTGCACGTAAAGGATTTGTACCCTTTTCTACCGACGTCAACAACTTCTGTATCTACGTTGACATCGTAAAAGACACCGACACCATACGAGTGTACAATGCACATTTACAATCGATACGGTTTAAGAAGGAAGATTACGATTTGGCCAATGGTAAAACAGACCAAAATGAAATCGATGAGGCGAGCATGCGTATTGCCCGACGGCTCAAGAATGCTTTTGTGAAAAGGCAAGAGCAGGTAGATCGTATAGCTGCCAGTATTCGGGCAAGCCCACACCCTGTTGTGATGTGTGGCGACTTCAACGACCCGCCAGTTTCATACACCTACTGCACGCTTACAGACCGACTGGAGGACTCTTTCAGAGCTTGTGGAAATGGTATTGGCAACACCTACATTGGAGCCTTTCCCTCATTCCGAATAGACTATATTCTGCACAGTCCGGGAATCGAAACAATAGACTACGAAACGTTGCCGGAGGAACTGAGTGATCACCATGCTGTGACCGCCACATTGCAGTGGAAGAAGAAGAAATAATTCTAAATCACCTTTTCAGATTTTTCCTGTAAGCCGCTGCTTCCACAAAGTATTTTTTCGGCACATAGAGCATTCCGAAGCACTCACCGTGCTCTTTGTTTAAGTGTTTATGATGCACCTTATGTGCCTTTCGAATTGCTCGGAAGTAGACATTGTCGGTGCGTGAAAACCAGTCAAAACGCTGATGAATGAGCACATCATGAATGAGAAAATAAGACAACCCATACAGCAGAATTCCAATTCCTATAAAGAAGCGAAAATCAAATGCCTCCATTGATCCAAACACAATGAGCAAACAACTGGGCACCGCGAAAATCAAGAAGAATGCATCGTTTTTCTCAAAGAAGCCGCCTCTCGGTTGGTGGTGGTCTTCATGGAAATACCACATTAAACCGTGCATTACGAATTTGTGCGTGCACCAGGTTATGCCCTCCATAACCACATAGGTTGCCAATGTTATCAGAACACCCATCATGACAATTTCAATTTTACATGAGCCATTACTTCAGGCAAAGCTATTTTGAACCATTCAGTATATCGAGCAGGATTGAGCTGAGCATCGATATAAACATCGTAAACAGGCATCCACTTCCATTCAGAAACCTCATCAGGATTGATAAGCGGCGATTCGTTGGTAGTTCCGAAAAAAACGTGATCGAACTCATGCTCAATCAAGTCGCTGTCGAGTTCAGCTTTGTATATGAAATCGAATGCCTTGTTCATCGTACAAAACATTCCCATTTCCTCTTGTAACCTTCTGTATGCCGCCACTTCAACAGTCTCGCCCTGCATGGGATGTGAGCAGCATGTGTTGGTCCACAGGCCGGGGCTATGATATTTGGTGAGTGCTCTTCGCTGAAGCAGCATTTCGCCCCTGCCGTTAAATAGAAATATCGAGAAAGCCCTGTGAAGTGCGCCTTTTCGATGCGCCTCCATTTTTTCCATTACGCCAATAGCAATGTCCCTTTCATCAACCAATATCACTTCATTGATATTCATGCAATGAGCAATTTTAGATCAGATTCAGATTATTCTTGATGTAACAAGACATCAACAGCGCGTACTTGCTTGAGTTCGGAATTCGAATTCGCTCTTCCATGATTCGATGGCTGGGAATGGAGCGGATTTTTGCGAACAGTTGTCGATAATACACATAGGCGATTAACACACCCAAGCGGGCATCTTTCGGCAACATCAGGATGCCTTTGTAAGCCACATCAAAATCCTCTTCAATTTCTTCTTCAATACGCGCTTTCATTTCATCATCAAAGCGTTCGAAATCCAATCCGGGGAAGTAAGCACGTCCGAGACCGTTGAAATCATCTTTCATGTCTCTCAAAAAATTGATTTTCTGAAAAGCAGCCCCCAGTCGCATGGCGAAAGGAGTGAGCTTTTTATACTGCTCATTGTCACCTTCCGTGAAAACCTTCAGGCACATCAAACCAACTACTTCTGCCGAACCGAGAATGTAGGCTTCGTAGCCTGCCCTGTCATAATCCTTCTGCTGCAAGTCCATCTCCATGCTTATCAGAAAGCGGTCTACCAATTCAAAGTCAAAATTGTATTGGTGATAGACCATCTGAAAAGCGTGCAGAATGGGGTTGAGAGACACCCGATTTTCCAGGGCGTGAAGTGTATCACGACGAAAATTGAGCATGAGCTCTTCCTTATTGAACTCATGCAACGTGTCCACAATTTCGTCTGCATAGCGCACGAATCCATAGACACCGTAAATAGCGTTTTGAAATCGTTGATGCAACAAACGAATTCCAGCACTGAAGCTGGTACTGTATGCTTGAGTAGCGGTTTTACTCGCTCTAAAAGCAACGATATCAAATATTTCGCGTTGGTTGTGCGCCATGGTAGTGTTTATCGTTTTTGGAAATATTTCTCAACTTCATCGGCCACAATTTGACCGCTAATAATACTTGGCGGTACGCCCGGGCCCGGTACCGTTAGCTGTCCGGTAAAGAACAGGTTTTTAACTTTTTTACTTTTCATCCGTGGCTTCATAATCGCCGTTTGCATGAGCGTATTTGCCAACCCATATGCATTTCCTTTGAAGGCATTGTAATCGCTTATAAATTCTTCATGCGCATATGACCTCACATATTCAATATCCTGTTCCAAGTCTTCACCCGTGAGTTTTTTGATGCGTTCCAGGCAAACCTTCAAGTAACTCATTCTTTCTTCTTCAGTGCTTGTAAGTCCTGTTGCAACCGGAATCAGAATAAATAAATTCTCCTTGCCTTCGGGGGCGACAGACGGATCTGTTGCCGAAGTACAGCAAAGATAGAAAAGTGGGTTTTCAGGCCAAGATGGTGTGTCGTAGATTTCTACGGCATGTCGATCGAATGGCTCATCAAAAAACAGGTTATGATGGAGAATTCCCTTCACCTTTCTTTTCACTCCAATATAGAACAACAATGAGGAAGGCGACATTACGCGACTTTCCCAGTAATCATCGGTATAAGAGCGATGTTCCTTTTTCAGCAGCTTCGATTCTACGTGATGGTAGTCTGCAGCTGCAACAATGGCATCGAACTGCTCGGTACTTCCATCAAACGAGATAGCATGCGCCTCGTTGTCGCTTACATCAATGGCATTGACCTGACTTGAAGTGATAATGCGCACGCCTAGTTCCCTGGCCAACGAAGTCATCGCCTCTGCGATTTTGCACATTCCGCCTTGTGGAAACCACGTACCCAACATGATGTCGGCGTAGTTCATCATGCTATACATCGCCGGAGTTTTCTCCGGTTTTGCACCCAAAAAAAGGATGGGAAACTCCAGCAATTGAATAATCTTAGGATGCTTGAAGAACTTTTTAGCATGACTGGAAAAGCCGGAGAACAAGTGAAGCCTGAATGATTCTACCAGCAATCGAGGCTGAGCAAACTCCAATATGCTCAGCGACGGCTTCCAAACGAAGTCGGCCATGCTCACATCGTACTTGATTTTGGCTTCGGCCATGAACTGGTCGAGTTTGGCTGAGGATCCCGGTTCAATTGCTTCCACCATTTTCTTGAACTCAGCGTAAGCAGCCGGCACATCGAGTGGAGCACCATCCTGAAAGAAAACTCGGTAAGAAGGATCCAGACGCTTGAGCGTGTAGTAATCACTTACTTTTTTGCCGAAGCGGTTGAAGAACTGTTCAAACACCTCCGGCATCCAGTACCAGGATGGCCCCATATCGAAGGTATAGCCTTCAAATTTGAAGGAACGCCCTCTGCCACCGGTCCTTGCATTTTTTTCAAGCAGCGTCACATCAAAGCCCTTTTGGGCCAATGAAGCAGCTGAAGCGAGGCCGGCGAAACCGGCACCAATCACAGCAATTTTCTTTCTAGATGCAACCTGCATGTTTGTTTAACAATAAGACCAATCCAATAAACAAACAGAACCAACAATGGTTCAAGGGATTAATTCATAAACTCCGGTGACAGAAGTCAAGCGATTACTTGACTCGAATGCGCTGGCCTAATCGCAGCGTGCTCGACTCTTTAATACGGTTGATTTTGCATAAAGAGTTCACGGATGTTCCGTTTTTGCGAGCTATTGAATAGAGGGTATCCCCCTTTTTTACGACATGATACTTAGCTTTTGTAGATTTAGCAGGCTTTGCCGCAGCATTGCGAGCCGCAATGGTTTGGGGTGACACACCCGCCGGCTCATAGTGCACGGGAAGCAAGGTAAAAGAAGAAGCTAAGAGGGCTTGAGCAGAAGGATTAACTATTAGCAGCGGGTCGAATGCCTGTCCCATGTAACGAAACTCGAAGTGCAGGTGCGCACCATACGAACGACCTGTATTTCCTCCAAGACCAATGATGTCGCCTGCTTCCACATGATCGCCCGGCAGCACTTTACGTTGCGACATGTGCGCATAGAGCGTTTCCAAGCCATTGTTGTGACGAACCACCACAACATTTCCGTAGGATGAGTGGTACTGAGAGATGCGAACCATCCCTTCAAAAGCCGCGAAGACATTGTCGCCTACTTCCAGGTCGATATCCAATCCGTAGTGCATTCTGCCCCAACGTGGACCAAAAGGTGAGGTCATCATACCGATTGCCGGATAGTGAAAATCACAATCGCTGTGGGCAAGGTGGAAATTGATGCCTGTGCCAACAGCCGCTTGGCCGGAGCGGTATGCGAACAAGTTCTTGGTATCCCAATGACAATACGTTTCGTAAGCCGGAATATGTCGAATGGAATCACGCACATTCAACAACTGCAGTTCTACTGCACGTTCGTTGAAAATTGCCATAGAGTTCACCTCTTCATCGGAAGCACCGCCGGCGTGGGGAAGCGCATTCGTATCATCTACCATCTCAAACTCAGAGAACAACTCGGGTTCCTCCCCCTGTGACCACGCCGTAAAGGAGAGCAGAGTGAACATAAATATCCCTAGGAATGTGTGGATTTGTTTTCTCAAAGCGCGGCAAAAATAGAAAAAAGGAGACAAGTCTATGATTTTCAAGTAGAGTTAAGTTCTAAACGAAACGTTAATTTAATTACCTAAGGCTACACGTAAAGCCTTAACTTATTGATTCACATCAACGTATTCGACCCCGCACTTGCCCATACCTTTGCGCCCAATTCGCTTTAAGATGAATAGAATCGCGTTAGACATACTCGCCTTCGGAGCCCATCCCGACGATGTTGAGATTAGCTGCGGGGCAACCCTTATTCGGGCTGTTGAGGATGGAAAGAAAGTGGGGCTGATCGATTTAACGACCGGAGAGATGGGTAGCAGGGGGAGCAGTGAGTTGAGGCTTCAGGAGGCAGAAGCATCGAGTCGAGTGATGGGGCTGGCTGTGCGAGAAAACCTTGAGTTTCGGGATTGCTTTTTCACGAACGACGAGTGGCATCGACTCAAGGTAATTGAGAAAATCAGGCAGTACAGGCCCTCAATCGTATTGGCGAATTCGCCCAGCGACCGACATCCTGACCATGCCCGTGCATCGGAGTTGGTGCGCGAAGCCTGCTTTTACTCTGGTTTAGCAAAAATCGAAACCACTTCAAACGGAATTCTTCAGGAGGCCTGGAGGCCCCGATCTGTATTTATGTACATTCAGGATTATTACCTGACACCTTCATTTGTTGTAGACATTTCCGAGCATTGGGAGAAAAAAGTTGCCGCATTGAAGTGCTTTGGCAGTCAATTTCACAATCCGGCATCGACGGAGCCTAAGACGCCTATTTCCGGTGAGGAATTCTTTGACTTTCTGTATGGAAAAGCTCTCAGCCTTGGAAGACCCTGTGGCTTTACGCTTGGAGAGGGCTTCATCACCGATCGGAGTCCCGGGGTGCAAAGCATCAGCCATATACTCTAACGATCTTTCCACGTTTTAGGCCCCTGCCGATTGGGCGCAGAATCAGCTGCTATCCTATTCAGAAACGATTCGAAAAGTGCGTCTGAAGGCGCGGGACAAACATCGGCCACTACGACGCCCTTCGCGTCGAGCAACACCTGGTGAGGAATGGCCTTCAGGTTGAATTTTTCCTGCACGAAAGGCTCCGCATTACCGTAGACCAACTTAATGGGCAGTTTCAGGTTATCTTCCAGGTACTTGCGATAGTTTCTGTAGTCGTCGTCCATGCATACAGCCACAAATTGAATTCGCCCCCCAAACTTTTCTTGCCAGCGTTCAAGAACCAGCATTTCCTTCAGGGAAGACGGACTCCAGGAAGCAAAGAAAAGCAGATACAATGGCAGACCATCTGCATTAGATAGCGACCATTTCTCCTGCGTTTCATCTGTGAATACGAATTCTTGAACAGGCCAGCCTGCCCTGCAGCGCGTCAACTGATAGCGCGTAGATTCAGCAACAGCATCGACCAAGGAATCTCCCGTATGCACTTTGCTCATGAGAATATCAATAGACGCCCTATCAAATGACTTGTTGTTGTACAGGTCTTTCAATCCATTTAAAGCGGCCAGGTGCTTCAGCCTATCCGACTGCAATCCAGATTCGGTGCTCAATGCCTCGCCCAAACGTATCAAATCTCTGTCGACATTGACCGCCCTGATAATCGCTGCCTGTACCGGCGCCTTCTGTCCCACCAGTATGTTTCGTGTAAACAACTTGAAACAACTCACAAATGCAGGATTATGTGCCTTTGGTATCACCGACATAAAGTAGTTTTCATAAAAGACTTTCCGATTCATTCCGGAGAGCAGGTGCAACTCGCCCAATGCAAATCGTTTGTATGTACCGGTAAATTCCGGGTCGCTTGAGTTTTCGTTGATCTGCGCTATTGAATCTTCGAAATGAGTAACCCATCGACTGAATCCCTTCTCAAGATTTTTATTCAATGAATCTGTACTGGCAGATTTTGCGTACATATCAACCCCTTCCCTTTTGCTGCCGAGGTACTTGATGTATTCAGGAGCACCTCTATACTCATCGGCCGCAAAATCATAAAAGTGATTGCTGATGAAGGATGCATAGTCGGCATTGAATTTTCGAATAACCCAATTCACGTCTGATTCGGGGAGGTCATTGAACTGAAGGCTTACTTCGGTATTGTCGAAACGCTTGTAATCGGCTTGCGATGATGGAGGAAAAACAACGGAATAGGCATTTCCGGGCTGCACATACAACGGAGCTTCTACGCGTTGAATGTGAATGTAAACACGCCGGGTAAATTGAGGATCAAATTGAATTTCAAAAGTCCCGTTGTCATTCACATCGCACTGTCCAAGTAAAACTCTTTTCCCTGAAAACTCATCCTGAATTGCAATCACGGCGAGCTTTCGCCCTTCGTATCCTTTCGCCTCTCCGCGCAAACTGCTAAGCTGCGCGAACAGATGAAAAGGCAAACACAGCAAGAAGAAAAAAATCAATCGATTACTCATAGACATTTACCCCCGTCGGTAAGAACTGCGAAACCTGACCTTTATTTTTGATAATCTCCCGAACAATTGTACTACTGAGGGAAACCCATTGTGTATCGGCTGCCAAGAAAACCGTTTCCACTTCAACAGACATCGCTTTGTTCATGTGCGCGATGGACATTTCGTATTCGAAGTCGACTGAGTTTCGGATACCACGGAGAATGAAATTCGCGTTGTTTGTTTTGCAAAAATCGACCGTCAAACCCTGGAAGAATTCAACACGCACATTGGGCAGATCGGCAAACGTAGACCTAGCCCATTCGCTGCGGTGGTTTTCGGAAAAAAGATATGTTTTACTGGTATTGCTACCAATTGCGACGATAATTTCATCGAACATCGCAGCTGCACGACGCACAATTTCTTCGTGTCCTTTGGTAATCGGATCGAACGAACCCGGAAAGACAGCAACTCTTTTCATGATTACAAACGTACAGGAAAAAAGCAATCAGTTTTCGAAGAAGCTGAAGGTTACGTTGCTGTACACCTTTTCCATCATGAATCCGGGTTGATCTGAGAACTTAGTCCGTTTACCATGCTCGACAACCAATACACCGCCGGGCGTTAGAATGCCACTCTCCAGAATAAGTCCGGGCAATTTAAGAAGCCCGGGTATGTCGTATGGCGGATCTGCAAAAATGAGATTGAACGTTTCACGCACAGTCGGAATCCATTTGAACACATCTTGTTTTATAGCGTGGGCGTTGTGGGCTTCAAACTTTTTAAAATTCTCGTTCATAAAGCGCACGTGAAGCGGCTGTACATCGACCGCGAGAATTTGTTGTGCCCCGCGAGAAAAGCATTCCAGTGAGAAAGCACCGGTACCGGCGAACAAATCGAGCACTTGGGCATTTTGCCAATGCACCCTGTTGTTGAGCACATTGAAAAGGCCTTCGCGAGCAAAGTCGGTGGTGGGACGTCCCTTAAAATTGCGTGGCACATCAATGGATCGCCCTTTCAATGACCCTGCTATTATGCGCATAAATAGTGGATTTGGGTGATGGCCGGTCCTTCCATAGAAGAATTGGCAGACAGCAGCTTTACTTCGTGTACATACCTTGCAAGCAACTCAGCAAGTTCATTTCCCGCGGTAATTTCAAGCAACTCGAGCGAGCAGTTTTCCAAGTCAATTTGCAAGCGCATAGCAGCATTGGAGAGGTGATAGAGCACGTCTTCAGGTGTTCTTGCCTCATGGGTTGCGAGCAGCAAGAGATTCTTTCCCTTTACAGCGGCAATCGTGACAGTGCCCGAGGAATATGCAAGTAGAAACTCCACACCGGATTGTTGAACCTTCGCAACGGCAAGCTTCGTTAACAACGCGCTCAATGGCAATACACGTGCATTTGGAAAACTACGCATCAGATCCTGCTGCCACTCCGGTATTTCGTAAACTACTACAGCCTCCGCTTCGGGCAACTCAAAAAACGCCGAAGGCATGCCGGATAACCCATGCTGCATTTGCAAATAATCCGCATTCGATTCCGCATCAAACAATGACAAAGGCACCAAGGCATATGCATCGGAGTCGAAGGTTACGGTGCATCTTCTAAACACACCCTCTATCCAGTTTCTCTGATAAATAAATGTATAGACCGGCAAGTGCTCAGGCACCTCGGATTGAACATTCCAAAAACAGGTTGAAGCTGCGAAATCGTAGAGAGCGGCATGCACATGATGCTCGCCTATATGCAGGGCCAAATGCAACTCAGGAGCTCTGTCGAGGAGCTCCTTAGGCATTTTCATGCGTGCGGCCAATTCCGGGTCAAATGCTATCATGGCATACCATATTCCGCTGCTAAACTACGCACAGAAAAACGGATGTCTTTTCTTTGCATCCTATATTGTACTCAACTTGAGCATGACCGTTGACAAATACATCGACCCATCGCAGCTCGAGCGTGCGTTACTGAATGCGTTCGAGTTTGAGCCTACTGGCGGACAAAAGCGGTTATTCCATGCGTTCTCTCGATTTGCACTTAGCGACAAAGCCCGGTGCGCTTTGTTGTTGCGGGGCTATGCGGGAACGGGTAAAACCACCTGCGTGAGTGTATTGGTGAATGTGATCGAACAACTTGGCATTCGCTACGTGTTGCTGGCCCCAACCGGAAGGGCTGCGCGCGTGCTTGCGAATTACTCGGGCAGAACTGCCGGCACCATTCACCGCCACATTTATTACTCGAAGCAAATGCGCACCGGTGAGGGCGTTTTTGAGTTGAAGGAAAATGAACTCACCGACACGCTGTTTATCGTGGATGAAGCCTCGATGATAGGGCATGCTCAAAATGAACCGTTCAATGACTTGTTGGATGATTTGATTAGTCATGTCTACAGCGGCGACGGATGCAAGCTCATGCTCATTGGCGACACCGCTCAGCTCCCGCCGGTGGGCAGCTCAGAGAGTCCTGCATTGCAGATGGACAATTTAAAAAGTCAGTATTACCTGAATATCGCCGAAGTAGAGTTAAGCGAAGTAATTCGTCAGCAAGAAGGATCCGGTATATTGGCCAATGCCACGGCGTTGAGAGAGTTAATTAACGGTAAGGAAACCAAGCTTCCCACGCTGGTCACCGCGAGCTTCAGTGACGTAAAGCGAATAGAAAGTGATCTGCAAGACTTTCTGGAGAATGCCTATTCAGCTTATGGGAAAGACGACATGATCGTCATTACCCGCAGCAACAAGCGAGCGAATCTTTTCAATCAACAAATCAGACAGCGCATTTTATGGCTTGAGGAGGAGATAAACGCAGGCGATCGAATGATGGTTTTGCAAAACAATTACTATTGGCTGAAGGCTGCAGAGTTTACCGCAGGCTTTATTGCAAATGGTGACACACTGGAGATCAAAAGAGTTTTGCGCTTTGAGGACCGGGAGCCCTTTCGATTTTGCAAAGCAATCGTTAAAATGCCCGACTACCCCGACATGCCAGAGTTTGAAACAATCCTCTTGTGCAATACCATTTGGGACAACCATGCATCGCTTCCACTTGAGCAGCGGCAGGCCCTTGCACGTTTAATAGCAGAAGACTATCCCGACATAACTGATGGACGACTTTTAAAGAAGGCGGTCAAAAATGACCCGTATTACAATGCGCTTCAGGTAAAATTTTCCTATGCCATAACATGCCATAAAGCACAAGGTGGTCAATGGCCATGTGTATTTGTGGACCAAGGTTACGTAACCGATGAAATGGCAGGCATTGAGCTGAACCGATGGTTTTATACAGCGTTTACCCGTGCCCAGGAGAAATTATTTCTGGTGGGGTTTGAAGATCAATTTTTTGAATCATGAGTGAAAACAGTGAAATAGAGGAAATAGAAGAAACCGAAAATCCAATGTGGAAGCGCTATTTTTTGCGCATTTCATACGATGGCACGAACTACCATGGATGGCAGCGGCAGCTCAATGGGAACACGATTCAGGAGGAAATTGAAGGAGCTCTGCGCAAACTGCTGCGACAGGAGAAGGTCATTACAGTAGGATGTGGCCGCACCGATGCAGGTGTTCATGCTCGCGATTTCTACTTACACTTCAATGCAGAGAATCCGATTTTGAACAAAGAGGAGGTCTTGTTCAAGCTGAACCTTATGCTACCGAAAGACATTGGGCTTTTCGGAATGTGGCAGGTCGACTATCTCGCACATGCGCGGTTCAACGCGAATGAGCGCAGCTACGAATATCACCTCCACCAAAAACGCGACCCTTTCATAGAGCGATTTTCCACCTTTTACCCGTGGCCGTTGGATGTAGCCAAGATGAATGAGGCAGCAGCCTTGCTCCTTAATTACCATGATTTTGCCGCCTTCTGCAAGTCGGGGGGAGGGCAAAAAACCACCCTTTGTGATTTGCGACAGGCGCACTGGGTGCAGGACGACTACAAACTGGTATTCCACATCACGGCCGATCGCTTCTTGCGCAACATGGTGAGAGCCGTAGTTGGGACCTTGCTCGAGGTTGGCCGCGGAAAGATGACATTGGAGCAATTCATCGCGATTGTTGAGGGCGGCAAACGAATACAGGCCGGTCAGAGCGCACCTCCTCAAGGGCTTCACCTTACTCAAATACGATATCCGGAGGAGAAAATTCGCGAAATGAACGATTGAGAGAAAGAAAAATGTATAACATTCTTTTCAAAAAATGTTCGTCAATTTCTCGCATATTTGCGGTTCATCGTAAAAATTACCAATCATGTTAACCAGTTTTCTTATTGCTCTCAGCACTCTTTTCATTGCACCGACAGAGCCTGACACGACCCGAGCTGCGGAATGGAAAGTTCTAGAACACGGCGATTACAGCATCAGTCACCCGGCCGATTGGACAGTGGATGTAAGCGGCAACTCAGGCATGGACTTCATCATTTCTTCACCCTTCACCGATGAAGAAGACATCTACAACGACTTCGTGAATTTGACGATTCTGCAAATGGCAGGGCTCAACAAAACGCTGGATAGTTATGTTCAGGAGGTTAGTAAAGACATTCCTTTCTTCTACCAGAAATCCATCATCACGAAAAACCAAAAAGAAAAGAAAGGCAACAAAGATTGTTACACGTTGACCTATGCCGGGCTTTTCAGCGAATTCCCTTTGGCATTTCACCAATACATCTGGTTTGAGAACGATAAATCCTACACACTGACCTTTACTGCGGAGCAAAAATCATTCGAGCAATTTAATGAAACAGCTTTGAAAATCATGGACAGCTTTACTTTTAAGAAATAACACTTGAGTAAAAGCAGCGGTAAGGCATTTGATTTTGCCATTTTTTTAAGACTCTACAAAAGAGGCAAGCCCTACAGGTTGCCTTTTTTTGTGACCCTTATTCTGGTGCTTGTTTTAGCAGCAGTAGTGTCGGTTAGGCCCGAGCAGATGCGTACCATTTTGGACGTGGCCGTGCCCAATGGAGACAATGAGATGGTAGTGAAAGTAGGCATGGCGTTCATTGCAATGCTCGTGTTTGAAGCCATCATTCAATACATTCAAACGCAACTTGCGAATCGTGTGGCACAGTCAATCACCTTTGATTTACGTTCGGAAATCTATTCCCATGTTGTTAAGTTCAAATTGAGTTACTTCGATAAGACTCCGGTGGGCCAGGTCGTTACCCGCGTTATATCGGACGTTGATGGCATTGCCGATGTTTTTTCGGCAGGTATTCTGGATATTTTCAGAGATCTGTTGAAACTGTTTTTCATTATCGGATTCATGTTTTGGCTGGATTGGAAGATGACGCTCATTGTTCTGATTCCCATACCCATTTTGTTCTATGCGACGAGGCTCTTTCAGCAAGCTGTTAAAAGTTCATTCAACGATGTGCGCGATCAGGTTGCGCGCATCAATGTGTTCATTCAGGAACATGTAAGCGGTATGCAAATCGTCCAGATTTTCAATCGCGAAACGCAAGAGAAGCAACGATTTGAAACGATTAACCAGGAGCATCGCGATGCCCACATACGCGGCATTTGGGCCTACTCTATTTTCTTTCCCGTTGTGGAGTTGCTGAGTGCGGGTAGCGTATCACTGATGATTTGGTGGGGCCTACGCGGTTCACTCAGTGGGGAAATGACACCTGGATTGTTGCTTGAATTTTCGACGTTCATCACCATGATGTACCGACCCATACGTCAGATGGCCGACAATTTCAACGTGTTGCAGATGGGCGTTGTGAATGCCGAGCGCGTATTCAAACTGCTCGACACCCTGGCTGCACAAGAAGACACAGGCACTATAGAAGCAGCGCAATTGCAAGGCAAAATCGCATTCGAGCATGTAAACTTCGAGTATGTTGAAGGGCAGCCTGTACTGAAAGACATCAGCTTTGAGATTCCCTCGGGCAGCATGGTTGCCTTCGTAGGAGCCACCGGTGCAGGTAAGAGCAGTATTGCCGGACTCATCAATCGATACTATGACTTTCAAAAAGGCAACATTACCATCGATTCGACCGACATTCGATCTTATCGCTTGTCGTCGCTGAGAAAGCATGTAGCGCTGGTATCACAAGATGTTTTCCTGTTCAACGACACCATCTTCAACAACATTACCCTTCGCGATGAAAGCATCAGCATGGAGGCGGCAATTGCGGCGAGCAAAGAAATTGGAGCCCACTCCTTCATTGAGCGCTTGCCCGGAGGGTACAATTACAACGTGCGTGAACGCGGCGGGATGCTCAGTGTTGGCCAACGCCAGCTCATTTCGTTTGTGCGGGCGTATGTTCGAAACCCTTCGATTCTCGTACTCGATGAAGCCACTTCGAGTGTGGACACCGAATCGGAACTTCTCATTCAACATGCAACAGAGCGCATCACGAGTAACAGAACGAGCATTGTGATAGCACATCGACTATCGACGGTGCAACGAGCTGATACCATCTATGTGGTCGATAAGGGCGTGATAGCAGAATCGGGCTCCCACCAGGAGTTGCTTAAAAAGGATGGCTTGTACCGCCGACTATTCGAATTGCAATTCCAATAGGGCCTTACATCTTCACGAACGGAATAGTGAGATCACCTTGTTCCGTGCGAATTCGCCACACATAATTTCCGTTTGACAGAGGCACGTCACCGATCACGACACGCTGAAGAGCTTGTGAAAATTGCTCTTCCATAAGGAGATAAACACTCTTGCCCTGCATATCCACAGCATCGATTCGAACTTTACCGGGCTTGCTGTTATAGAATGTAATCACCGAACCAGACTGCAGCGGATTGGGATAGCAGCTTGGCTTTTGAGTGGCAGCATCCATTTCACCCGCAAAATTCACCTGCTGAAATCCAACAAAACGTACTGTGTTGTTGCCCGAGTTCGGAATGATGAGCGTGTCTATTTCTTCTGCGTATGCGATATCGGCAGCACTGTTGAGACCACCTGCCACTGTGATTACCTCGCTCACAGAAAAATCTGAATTGTATTTGGTAATTCGTTGCGGAGACCACGAAGCAAGGAAATAATTACCGTAGCTGTCGTTGTCGATTCCATCGATACTATTCAACGAAGCATTTGCGACAAGCGTGGTTAGACTGTAATCGGAAAGCGAAACAGCCGTTATATCGGAAGTGTTACCGCTCCATGCAACAAATACCAGTCGGTTGTTATCCGCGTCGTAGCAAATGCCATTCGGTGTAATCGCTGTGTTGCTAACTACCGTTGAATAGGACGGATTTTGAAGATCGGTGTAATCTATTTCCATGATTTTATTCGTTCCGAAATCGGTTACCCAAACTCTGTTCACCCCATCGGAAGCCATGCCGTTTAAGAAGTTTGCTCCGACGATGGTAACCGACGACAATTGACTTCCCGAATTCAGATCATAGGCCTTCACGGAAGAACCCACAATGGAAAAGAGTGTATTGCCAATAACCTCCATACCATAATCGGCCTGTGGAGTGCCGCCGCCAATTGGACCAATGGCGCTACCGGATGCACTCACCTCCATTACATTGTTTCCGTTGCTCACAAGAAACCGGTGGTTGACTGCATCAAACTCTGCGGACTCGATGCCGGAAAGGGTTTGAGCAGTGCCCATGATTTGGATAGCGAAACAGGCTGAAAAAAGTATTCGTGATTTCATTTTCGAGGAATTAGGGTGCAAATATGCAGTTAGCGACCGCACATTTGCACAAAATATGGCCGACAGCCAAGGAATTCGTTTTTCAATATGTGTTAAGGCCAGTACTATTAAAACTTGCAATGAAAACCTTTTTAACCGCTGTGACTATGGCGCTGGCAACTCTTGGATTTGCCCAAAGCACGCCTACTGTAGTCTTGAATGAATTGAACATGGACAATCCTGGAGGGGGAGATGTTTCCGAATTTGTAGAATTGTACGGAACGCCCGGAGCTTCGCTCGACAGCTTGGTTGTTGTGTTGTTTGAAGGCGGAACCGATTTGAGCTATCAGGCCTATGACCTCGATGGTTATTCGCTCGACAACAATGGCTTTTTCGTAATCGGTAATGCCGGTGCAGCCAATGTTGACCTGGTGATACCCAATGCGACCATCTCGAATGGAGCAGATGGAATTGCCATCTACCTTGGTGATGCGACCGATTTTCCTACCGACACCCCTCCTACTACAACCAATCTTATCGATGCGGCAGTGTATGGAACAGGCGATCAAACCGACAACGGCCTGATTGCAGCGCTCGGTCTGGACATAGCAGTTCCCGGATATGTTCAGCTCGATGAAACGGCCCAACAAGCAGGGGCAGACTTGTCTATTTCGCGCACTCCCGATGGAGGCAGCGCATTCGACTTTGGCCAATGGACACTTCAGGAAATAACAGCAGGTACTTTCAACGTGCCACCTTGTTTGGCGGCCGACATCACTCTGACCAGCGGAACAACTGCAGCAACGCTGTGCGCCGGACTTGCTGCATCCGTAGTTGAAATTGCTGCTGATACCGCGTCGTATGGAGATGGATTCTTGTTCGTTGTTACCAACAGCACCGGAAACATTCAAGCAACCGGCACTGCGCAATCAATCGATTTTTCTGCCCTGCCTATTGGAGAATACCTCATCTACAATGTACAGTACAGCGGGGTTTTGGACGAAACTACCGCAGCTAATGGACTATCGATAACAGGCATACTCGCGGGCAATTGCGTGAGCATTTCCGCTAACCCCATTGCAATCGAAATCGTTTCATGCAACGGATGCATTGGAGGTACCATCAGCTCAAACATTGGTAATGGCAGCAGCTACTGCAGCAGTTCTACTCCTACCATTGTTCCGAGCAACAACTCAACATCCCTTGAAGACAATTACCTCTACGTAATTTCTGATAGCAATGGAGCAATTATCGACACCTTCAGCACCAGCTTCGATGCAACATCGTTGACGTTAGGAAGCTATACACTCCGTGGAATCTCTTATAGCGGCGTGTTGTCAGGCCTGGACAGTGTAAGCACCGTAAGCGCAACAACCTGCATCGATTGGTCACAAAATACGATCACCTTTCAAATTCTAGACTGCCCCTATGTTGTATTGAACGAATTGAATGTGGACAATCCTGGAGGCGGCGATACGGCAGAGTTCCTTGAACTGTATGGCACACCAGGCGCATCGCTTGACGGCCTTGTGCTCGTTTTGTTTGAGGGAGGCACCGACGACAGCTATGCAGCCTTTGACCTCGATGGTTATAGCCTCGATGCGAATGGCTTCTTTGTAATTGGAAATGCTGCAACGGTGAATGTGGATTACATCATTCCGGATGCTACTATTTCGAATGGAGGCGATGGCGTTGGACTTTACATCGGAAATGACACCGATTTCCCAAATGGCACATTGCCTACAACCACCAATCTGATTGAAGCAGCGGTATACGGCACAGGCGATGCAACAGATGCGCAGCTCATTGCGGCTCTCGGTCTGGATGTGATTGTTCCCGGTTACACCCAACTGGATGAAACCTTCCAGCAAAACCCACCGGACTTCTCGCTTTCACGCGTTCCCGATGGAGGACAGCCGTTTGTATTCAACCCATACTTGCTTCAGGATGTCACTCCAGGCACCTGGAACCAACCACAGTGTTTGGCGGATAGTGTTTTCACGAACAGTGCAACCACTTTCTGCGATACCGATGCATCAGCAATGCTCGACTGGTACACTACAACGTGGGGTTATGGCGATCAGCAATCCTTCGTGATTACTGACAACGCTGATACGATTATTGATTTGACGAACGACGCGATGTATGACTTCACCGGTTTCGCTATTGGCCAATACCGCGTGTACAGCATGTTCTACAACGGAACACTGGACTCTACTACCGTTGCGGCAGGTCTAGACATCATGGGCATTATGGCGGGTAATTGTGTGTCGATCAGTGAGAACTTCATCGATGTTACTGTTGCACCATGCAGCGGTTGCATTGGAGGAAGTATAAGCATTGTTGCGGGTAGCACGCAGGTGTGTAACTCATCGACTGAGTCGCTTGTTTTTGCGAGCAGCAGCACTTCACTTGATGACTCGTATGTCTACATTCTTACAGATGCGGCCGGCGTTGTTGTTTCAACCGGCGATGCAAGCATCTCTACACAAGGCCTTTCAGCAGGAGTTTACACGGTAACCGGAATTTCTTACCAAGGAACCCTTACCGGTATTTCAGCAGGCGATTTGCTTTCGGCTGCTGTTGCTTCAACATGTCTTGAAAATTCAAGCAACACCATTGAGATAGAACTATTCGATTGTTTGGACAATGCACCATGCACGAAACTCTTTTTCTCGGAATATCTGGAAGGAACCAATGGTACAAAAGCCATTGAGCTCTTCAACCCCTCGTTGAGCCCGGTTGATTTGAGTGAATACAGCATTTTGCAATATGCCAACGGTGTAACTGCTGCTAGCGACGTGCTTAACCTCACAGGAACACTCGCTCCATTCGGCACCTATGTTATCGCTAATCCGGGTCAAGGCGGCGGCGGCGGTGCGGCAAGCCAGACAGTCTTAGGCCTTGCTGATCTAACTGATCAAATTGCCAACTTCAACGGAAACGACGCGCTTGAGCTTCGACACAACGACACCATTGTTGATGTGATTGGAATTGTGGGCGACAATCCGGGCACCGGAAACGGATGGCCTGTAGGAACATCGAGCACGTTCGATGTAGATATGGTTCGTCAATTCGACATCCAATCACCCATGCCAATTTGGGCCATTAACGCTACGCAATGGAACATTTTCGGAAATACCGATTACAGCCATTTGGGGAACCACTTCTTCCAATCGTGCAGCGATGAAACGCTTGCCGGTTTTGTAAACGGCGATATTAACGTAGCCGAGAATGCAGGAACCATTACCATCAACGT
>CALQJP020000003.1 GCA_943330925.2 Chryseobacterium gleum | reverse complement strand
CGGACCGCCACCGGATTGAGGTACATATACTTGTGCTCGTGATTGAAAATGGCGATGTCTACCGGAATGTTATTGAGGATCACCTCATAAAACTGCTTTTGATCCTCAGCTCGGTTATTAATATGAACCAGACGGGTATTTTCCTTTAAGATTCCGGAAATCGACGTCATTTTCGCGTCGCTGTCAAACGTAACATGCGCCTCCAATTCGAAGTAGCGTGCTTCATTTTTATGCTTTAAAGTTCCCAGGTGCACTACATTCATCGAAGGATTAGCCTTGCGCAACGCCTGTGAAATCAATTGAGGTGTTTCAAACTTGCGAAACATGGCCAATGCACTTCGCTCAGTAACATGCAATCCTAAAAGCTGAAACAGATTATCGGAAAAGTCTATTCGTCCCGTTCCTGTATACCAGGTAAAACTGCCCAGATGCGCAATTGACTCTGCCCGTTGAAGGTTAGCGACCAGTTGCTTGAGGTGTTCACGATCTGAGTCAATTTGATTCTCTCTTTCCTTGAGCAGTTCTTGCAAACGAGCATTCGACTCAACGAGCTGGTAAATTTTTCTACGAAGAATCAGCTTTATTCGAAGATAGTTGTGGTCAAAAACACGATACGCCCGATTGACCGCATGCATGAGTGACGACGGAACAGAATCGTCCGAGTGGTCAATCAATTGCCTCCTTAACAGCCAGTGTTTTTCATCTTCGCCGCTTGCCATTCCTTTCCCCTTATTCCTTTGTATCTAAAAGAAGATTATTCAAGTGTGATTTGAACTCAAAAGAGTTCCATGGTTTGGAAAAATATCGATCCGGCGAAATGGGTGCATTCGCTACCTTCTCAATATCTCGTTGATGTTGGCCTGTGAGCAAAACCGTAGCGCACGACGGATAAAGTTTCCGGACACGCT
Source organism: Chryseobacterium gleum (assembly GCA_943330925.2). Taxonomy (GTDB): domain Bacteria; phylum Bacteroidota; class Bacteroidia; order Flavobacteriales_D; family Sanyastnellaceae; genus JAIBBG01. Next base: position 27,082 of record CALQJP020000003.1, on the reverse strand, counting down.
CAATAATCTCCACACCGGTGCAATCATCCAAAAAATAATCGGTTACAAGCACCTTAACGTTTCGCTTTTGCTCGGTTAGTGCAGCAAGCAACTCATCCACTTCACTACCCGAAGTAGCAAGTTCCAAATCGCATTGAGCACCAATCGCGTCGGTAATTTGATAGCGTAAAAGTTCCAGTATGGTTAAATCGTCGTCGACTACAATGACTACATTTTTTTGCATGTAAAGTGGCAATCAGAAATTTGAAACAGAATGACGAACGTAGTTGTTCATGGAAAAAGAAATCATGCGATAAATCATGTGTTACTTAGCAGCGTTTAATGTTCAACACTTTTGAAACCTCCTGAATTACTTCGCTAAGGTTGGCACTTTTCGCGGCCTCTTCCTTGTCGATATTAAATGCTTCAAGCACTCCCATTAAGTGATTCAACCCTTGTTGTTGGCGCATTAACAGGTTTTTCAGTTGTCGTAGTTCAGTTGCGTCGTTTGCATAGAACCGCACAATCTCTTCGTTGGGCACGCGCGATGCATCGGCAATGAAATATCTATTCATGCACTCAAATTCAACACGGAGCTTCAGACTTCCGGCAACCAATTCATGACTCACCGATAGCATTGCAAGAAAATCATGGTAAGGGAGCGTCAACAATTCGCCAAATGCGTCTTTTGCTGCTTTGTTGGAGAAACAGATAAACTGCCTGGTAAAATCGATTTCAAAAACCGGATTCGGGTTTTGTTCCGGAAAATTGGAGAGCCGCAACACTCGTTCATTTCGCTCCGCAATCCTGTTCTCCAAAATCAGTTTGGAGCGCAGCAACTCAGCTTGAGCAAGCTCAAGCTCCTTGTTTCTGAACAGCAATCCTTCATTTGATCGTTGGTAATCTTCCAGGCTCTGCAATGTGGTTGTTTGCAAGAAAACAAAATCCGTTATGTAGTCATGCGAGGGAAAATCAGTAGCTGACAAATGATAATCTACCATTGCATGATTGCTATTGATTACCGGATTAGACAGCAGCAAGAGCAATTCCGTATGAATAGGCTGTATGGTGCACTTATATCGCTGATTGAACTCGAGTGCATGGTAAAAACGCAGTTTAGGCTTTACAGAACCTGTTCCCATCCAATCATTGGACATAGCCATTCCATCCCAAATGAAGTGCTGGTCAAATTTATCCCCGATATTCAATTGAGGAACCGATTTCGAGTAAAGGGAGCCCTTTTGAACTACTCGGAACTTATCATCGAGTATTAGAAATCCGGGACAACTCAACTCAAGGGAAGCCCAAAGTCGGTTTAACAACTCGTGATGACGCATTCCGTATTGCCATTGCTGAATGGTGGTAGAGCATTGCAATGCAACTGAATGCTGATAGGCCGTAACAACATCATCGGGGATACCGGATGAATAAAAAGCGTAGAACAATCCAATAATCAGCCCGTTTTCGTCGCGCACAGGCTCCGCAACCAAACAGGTTGAGCGTGAAAAAACACCATCCGAAAGTTCCTTCAACCAATGAGGCACATCAGGCCCCACCGGGCGCAAGCCTTCGGCCAAAGCAAAACAATATTCCCAATCCTCATCACTCAATGCCAGCTGAAGCTCTATGACCTCGCGGGCCTTGATGCGTGCGATTTTCTCCGAGTGGAATAAATCAATTCCGCACAAAGCAGGCTTAGCAACAACCGAAAACTCAGAGATGACAGACTGTAGAGCAGACCACTCAAACGCAGAAGAGCGGAGCAGTTGATCAACTAGTGCAGAACCCGTGAAAGCAGACATGGTCGTTTATTTTACATGGCAAGATAGGATATTCCACCTATCGGTTCTTTGAAGGAAAATCACTTTGACTTTACATTGGATGGAATCAGACCAAGCATAAGCATGTCATCGGTTTGGACATTCATGCCTTGCCAACGTCGCAGCAACAAATTGATTTCTCGTTCACGATTCGCAGGTAATTCAGCAATTACACTTTGAATGATATTCAGCAATCCTTTTGTAGACAGCTTCTTCGACAAAGGCCCTCCAAATTGATCGGTCACGCCATCACTGTAGAAGAAAAACGCGTCGTCCTGCTCGAAAGATGCTTCAACAATCTGAACGTCCTGATCGTTCATGGGCACACCCAGTGAGCGGCCTTTGAATTTATGGTAATGCAACTGCTGTTCCTTAGCCTTCAGGTGCAAAAACCCCATTTTGAAACCTGTAATTTGCATGGTTCTCTTGGCAACATCCAGCTTAAAAATAATCAGGTCCAAACTATCATTCACCCCATCCGCATTATTCATTTTTGCGAGGTTATTAATGAGTGATGTATTCAGATCCTGGGCAATCTCAGAAAGCACTTGTGTGCGACGAACGATATTGGAAATGATTTCATGACATAGCACCGATAGCAAAGCAGCGGGAATTCCGTGTCCTGTGCAATCGCCCAAACCGCCAACAACTATTCCCTGCTCGGGGAAGTGCTGAAGAAAGGGGAAATCGCCACCAATGATGTGCATGGGCCTGTTGATGTGAAGCACGTTTTCAAAAAGTGCATCAAAGTCCTTGCGTTGCGGAAAGATCGCTTTTTGAATTTTCTCGGCGTAAATGATGGAACTGGTTAGGTCGTTGAGCGAGTCAATTACGTTTTCAAGTTCGCTTTGAGACACCGGCTTGGAAATGAATCCAGCCATACTGGTTTCCATAGCACGGCGAAAATTCGAGTCTTCGGTATTCCCGGTTATGTATACCACCGGAACCGGCTTAAGTTCTTGAATGCGCTTGGTGACTTCAATGCCATCCATAGCGTCTTCCAGGCGAATATCCATAAGCACCAAATCGGCCGAGCTAGCCTGGAAATAGTGAATGGCATCTTCACCATTCGTAAAGCACGCAACCACCTCGTGACCCAAATCTTCCACGTATTGCTTGTGCAATTCCTGAATGATTAAATGGTCTTCTACAATAACAATCTTCTTCTTACTAATCATTTCAACCTGAGAATGAGGCTAATTTAACCTGTTTCTGACAAAACATGACAAGTCAACAGAAAATACAGGAAGACATTCATCATGCGCATGCGCTGTATGTTTGCGCCATGAAATCCGAAAATGCACGCCCACTGATATTGGTCACCAACGACGATGGTGTATATTCAAAAGGGATACTCGCTCTCACCGAGGCGGTGCTGCCCTTTGGCGATATCGTGGTGGTTGCCCCCGATAAGCCACAATCGGGAATGGGGCATGCCGTGACAATCAACAACCTATTGCGACTCCATCCGCTTTCATACGATTTGCCTGTGCAAGCAGCCTTCGCATGCAGCGGCACTCCAGTCGACTGTGTAAAACTCGCCATCTACAAAGTGATGCATCGCAAACCGGACTTGGTAGTTTCCGGTATTAATCACGGATCGAACTCCAGCATCAACGTAATCTATAGCGGCACTATGTCAGCAGCTGTTGAAGGTGCTGTAGAGGGCATTCCATCAATCGGTTTTTCGTTGCTTGACCATAGTGCAGATGCCGACTTTGAAGCCTCAAAACAGGTAGTCTCGAAAATCGTAGCAGCCGCATTGGAAAATGGCATTCCTGCAGGAACGTGCCTGAACGTGAATATACCCAAGGGGTTGCCCTCTGCCATAGCCGGAATTCGAATTTGCCATCAAGCCAAAGGATATTGGGAAGATAATTTCGATGTACGAACAGATCCATTTGGCAAACCTTACTATTGGCTTACGGGCGAGTTCAAACTGATGGATGAAGGAATGGATACGGACGAAATAGCATTGGCCAACAATTTCGTTTCAGTGGTGCCCGTTCATTTCGACCTTACGGCCTATCAAGCCATGAACGATCTAAAAAAATGGAACCTATGAAGCGCATGCCCCTCAATCGTGTTGGATACGGCATTCTAGGCGGAATCATAGGAGCGCTTGTCGGTTTCTGCATTTTCGGTATCGCCTTTTCATTTTATAACGATATTTTCTTCAGCGAGTTTGTGCTCGATGTATTTCTAGGGTCTTCGCTGCAAGACTTTCAAAGCAGGATCATTTCGTTTTCCATGCTGGCCGACATTGTGCTTTTCTTTTTGCTTATTCGCAGAGGTTATGAAGAGTTCTGCAAAGGACTCATCGTTGTATTGGTAATTTCAGTAGCCATCATTGCTTGGCTCTATTAAAAAAAACACTCCTTTGAAGCTCTACATTATAGCAGGCGAAGCATCGGGCGATTTGCACGGAAGCAATCTCATAAAGGCGCTTAGAGCGCAGCAAGAATCGCTATCGATAAGAGCATGGGGTGGAGATCTAATGGAAAAACAAGGAGCACAGGTCGTGAAGCATTACCGTGAGCTGGCGTTCATGGGGTTTTACGAAGTATTGCTGAACCTTCGTACGATACTTCGGAACATTCGCTTTTGCAAACAAGACATAGAAGCATTTCAGCCAGACGCACTCATCTTGATCGACTATCCGGGGTTCAACCTGCGCATTGCAAAATGGGCGCATGAAAAAGGTATTCCTGTATTGTACTACATAGCGCCACAGGTATGGGCCTGGAAAGAGAATCGCATTCATGCAATGCGCTCTCACATTCAACACTTGTTTGTAGTGCTTCCATTCGAAAAAGAATACTTCGAGAAGCGCAATATGCCGGTAACCTTTGTGGGACATCCCCTGCTCGACCAATTGAGCAATAGCGCAGAAACGAAAGAACAGTTTCAGACACGGCATGGCCTGTCGACAAAGCCCATCATTGCTCTTTTACCGGGTAGCCGCAAGCAAGAAATAAAAACCATGTTGCCAATTATGCTCGAAATGACGCAGCATTTTCCGGCATATCAATTCATTGTAGCGGGCGCCCCATCTCAGACGGAGGCGTTTTATAAGAGCATCGCTTTGGGTAAGGACCTGACGATTCTATTTGGCCAAACATCGGAAATCTTGAGGCATGCGGACGCCGGACTTATTACCAGCGGAACAGCTACTCTGGAAGCTGGTATTTACAAAGTTCCGCAAATCGTTTGTTACAAAGGGTCGCCCATTTCCTATGCTATTGCAAAGCGGCTGGTAAAAATCAAGTACATCTCGCTGGTCAATTTAATTCTAGATCGCGCGGCCGTCACAGAACTGATTCAGCACGATTTGAATGTACAGAAGCTTCAGGCCGAATTGAAAGACTTGCTCAACAATCCTGAAAGAAGGAAAAACATTCAACTCAATTACGACGAGCTGCATCAATCATTGGGTGGCCCGGGAGCTTCCGACAGAACCGCCAACGCGATGTTGAAAATTATCGAATCCAACGCACAGAGGCATTTCAGGGAAGCCTAATTTGCTGGCTATGATGAAGTGGTTTTTCACGTGCTTTCTGACTCTCACTCTGTTCGCCGCCTGGGCCGACCCCATTCTCGTTGGCATGCATTGCCAGTCGAACTACCTGCGCTGCGGCATTAGCCCTGTTGAAGGCAGTTATCAGGTGTTTGGCGATGATAAAGTACTGTTCTCTGTTCACAAGGGTCAAACGGCCGACATCACTGCCATCAGTGGCAAAGTGAATATTTTCTTTGCAGGAAAAAACCACTCGGGATACAAAAAGATTACCTGGAAAACGGAGAGCGCTGCAGAATTCAAAGCGCAGCCGGCAGGACAAAAAGCAAGTCAACGCATTTACCAGGGTGAGCTCATCGCTTTTAGCATCAATGGCCATTTACAGTTAGTAAATAGAGTTGATCTTGAACAATACGTGTCCGGAGTTATTGAGGCAGAAAGCGGAGCAGGAAGCGAACTCGAGTACTACAAGGTGCAGGCGGTTATCAGTCGCACTTACGCGCTCAACAACCGTATTCGCCACGTCGACTCGGGGTTTGAAATTTGTGATGGAACACACTGCCAGGTGTATCATGGCAAGCCTCGCAACGAGCCGCTGGCCGAAAAAGCTGCAGCAGCAACAGAAGACATCGTAATTGTAGATCATGAAATAAACCTGATTACTGCAGCATTTCATAGCAACTGCGGGGGCAACACAGTAAACGCAGAAGTTGCCTGGTCAAAGCCTGTGCACTATCTGGTTGGTCGGTCCGACACATTTTGCGTGAGCATGCCCCATAGCCATTGGGAAAAGCGCCTGCCGAAAGAAAAATGGAACTCCTACATCAAGCAAAAACGTGGAAGTAGCGATTTGGCGTCGTTGAGTGATGGAGGCATTTTAGGTACTTGCAACCCTATGTATTGCCACGACTCAACCCTGATGATTCCGCGCCGAGCGATGCGAACCGACCTAAAGCTTCGTTCTACCCACTTCGAAATAGAATACACTCCCGAGGAGGTAATCTTTTACGGCAGAGGATTTGGCCACGGCGTGGGCCTTTGCCAAGAGGGCGCCATGCGCATGTCGAAGCTGGGTTATAGCTACAAAGACATTATTCATTTCTATTACACCGACGTGCACCTCATTCAGCGGCGCATGCTCTGGTTTTTCAAAGAGTAAGCATTAACAGACTTTTGGATTGTATTAACACTCTACTCCCCTTTCGCAGTAATACTTTCGCCGGTAAGTCATAGAAAAAAAATGAAAAAGACGTTGTTATTTATGTTGTGCTTTGGCTGTCTGCTTGCCGGTGGAATGTGGGCTCAGCAAAAAGCACAAATTCACATCAAGAAAAATGTGAATGGAGTTGAATCGCAAGAAACACGTGAGATAGTTATAGACGACAACAATAGTTTAGAAGACGTATTGCGTGAACTCAACGCACAGCCAGAACTGCAAGAAGGACTCATCGACCAGCAAATCGAAATCAGCATCCTTTCTGAAGGTGATTTCAATGACACAAAACAAGGACGTCGTTCGTTGAACATGCCGGGTATAAAGGGAATTGCTCCTATGCAGCGAAAACCAACTCTCGGTGTAATGCTCCGTGAGACCGCTAAGAATGCCGGCAACTACCCGAATGATAAACAGGTTACTATTACCGAAGTCATAGCCAATACACCGGCAGCAAAAGCAGGCCTTCAATCGGGCGACGTAATCCTGAAAATAAACAAGCAAGAAATAAGTAATTCGCAGCAAGTCATCGAGCAGGTGCAACAATCGGCAAAGGGCGGGGTGCTCAACTTGATCATCGAACGATCGGGCAAGCGCAAAAAAATAAAAGCCGTGATAGAGCCTGCCGCGCAATTTGAATCACAAACCAACCAGTTTAATTTATTGATTGGTCCCGATTCAATTACGATGTTCAACATCACGCAGGGAGACTCTATGAAAATTCTTCAGCCGTTCAATTTAACCGGTGACGGTTTTCTGGGAGGCGAGGCAGCATTTCTAGGAGTGACACCCTCGGGAAAAACAACTACTTCGGGCGTTAGCATACAGGTTGAAGAAAATTCACCGGCAGAGGCAATGGGTCTTTTGGACGATGATGTTGTGCTAACATTCAACAACGAGACCATCGGAGATTTCAGTGCACTTGCAGCAGCCGTTGGAAAGTGCAAACCCGAAAGCCCGGCGGAGTTGTTGATTCTTCGTGACGGAAAAGAAAAACGCATTACAGGAACGTTGGGCAAAAGAAAACTCAGCGCTTCGGAGGACTTTCAAATTTTCCACGATTTCAAAGGAATGGATGACGAGGGAAACTACTTCTATGATTTCGAGTTTAACATGGATGCCGAGGACCTTGAACAACAAATGCAAGAGCTATTTAAAAATTTCAGCGACAATCCAAACGCAGAAGGATTCAGAATACCCGATACCAATCAGTCAAACTACTTACTCCGTTTGGAAGATGCAAACGGTGAATCAACAACTGCTCTTTCACTCAAGGGCAACACACTTGTCTTCGATCAGCTTTCGTTGGTTCCACAAGTAAACCGAGGATGCATTGAAGTGCAATTCACGTTGACGGAAACAGCTCCTGTGCTTGTGCAGCTTAAGGACAAGGAAGGGCACACCTTGCTGTACGAAGAAAAGCAACTAGAGAAAGGAAACTATCAGCGAACCCTGGAGCTTTCACCCTATCCGGCTGGCGACTATTTCATCATCATAGAACAGGGTTCGAAGCAGTATGCGAAGAAAATTGTGAAGTATAAGTCGTAGGAGATTAAACTTCCCAAGCGCGTCCTGTTCTGAATACGGTGCCTTTAAAAAAGGCGATGACCTTCCCTTCCTGATTGACCACATTCACATGGTATAACCCGGTGCTTTTCGTGAGGCTCTTCTCCTCCACGAGGGTAGTTAGCACATCGCCCTCGCGCGCGGGAGCGACGTGGGAAATAGACGTTTCGATGGAGACAGATTGAATACCATGCGCATTGCTTGCAAATGCAAGCGCGCTATCGGCCAGGCTGTAGGATATGCCCCCATGCGCTATGGAGAAACCATTGAGCATTTCCTTACGAACCACCATGCGCAATACCGAAATACCCGGACCATCCTGCAGTCGTTCAATACCCAGCCATTGCGACATGGGGTCGTTTGAATACATGCGGTCTACAATGCGCGTTGCCAACTCTAACTCACTCATAACGGCGTAATCTTGAGCGCTAAGGAAACAAAGAAAATGCTCGTCGCAACGCTTGCCATACTATTTTTGAGTATGCGAATGATTCTATGCACTCTTCTTCTACTTGCATTCTTCTTGCCCACCATGCATGGCCAAAAGACATCGGAAGAAGATTACGCTTCGCCAACTAAAACGAAAGAAATCCCTGCCAACGCAATTCCACTGCGCGACAGACTGGTATTTGGAGGAAGCCTGGGAGGTTTTTTCGGCAACCCCACCTACTTGATGGCCAACCCCATGATAGGCTACCGCACCAAGCCTTGGTGGGTGAACGGAGTAGGTTTTAACATCACCTATATTTCTTCGAACGGGTATACTGAAAACATCTACGGATCTAGCCTGTGGAGCAGAGCCTATATCAAGCAAACGATTATCGCTCACAGTGAATTCGAGTTGCTTAGGCGAGAAGCGTCTGACCAATTTGGAAACCAGGCAGCGGTGAACGTGCCGGTTTGGCTTGTAGGTGCCGGATACAACAGCGGCGGACGCATTCGATTTAGTGCCATGGTGCTGTACGACCTCATTCAAGATCCGAACTCGCCCTACAGCAATCCGATTTTCAGGGTAGGTGGACTTTTTGGGTTCTAGCTATTTCCGGAGGTATCGGCAGGCAACGGCTCAACATTCGGCTCAGCTTCCTTGAGTGTTTCAGATTCATCTGCATTCGGTGTTGGCGCAGATTCGCCGACGTCGGGCGTGTCTTCCACAATTGTGGGCACTTCATCTTCCGGCAATTGCTTGAGCTTTTCCTCTACATCTCTTTCTTGTGCTTCCCGTTCCTCGCGGGCCACTTCGCCGCCGTAGCGCTTGAAATAATCGTCACCGATAAGGCGCATCAACCGAGCAATCTGTGTTTGACGCTTCTTCATGTAAGAACCCGGCTTGGCAACACTGTACTTTTTCGGATTGGGTAAACAAGCTGCAATTAAAGCGGCCTGTTCGCGACTCAATTTCGAAGCACTCACTCCAAAATAATCATTCGCTGCTGCGCCCACTCCAAACTTACAAGGCCCCATTTCGATAACATTCAGATAGACCTCCATGATTCGATCTTTTCCCCATATCCATTCAATGAGATACGTGAAGTACACTTCAAACCCTTTCCGAATCCACTTGCTCACTTTCGACTGCCCCGGCCACAAAAAAACATTCTTTGCTGTTTGTTGCGTAATGGTGCTCGCACCGCGGTACTTACCTTTCCTTTTACCCTCTGTTTCATTGTATTTACGGGCCTTTTCAACCGCTCCCCAATCGATGCCTCCGTGCTTCATGAAATTATTATCCTCACTTGCCACAACGGCCAATTTCATATGCGTAGAAATTTCATCACCATCTACCCATTGCTTGTGAAATTCCACACCGGGCGGGCAATCGGATGTGAGGTGTAAAAAGGTTGTGGGCGGATTGATCCACTTCAAGGCAATCACCCACAGGAACGTACCTCCGAAAAACAAGCAGACAGAAAGCCAGGTAATACGCCATACCTTTTGTCCAACCGACAATGCAGCAAATTTCTTCATCGATTATTTCAACCCAAGTTTCGCACGAATTTCAGAAGGTATTGCATCCTTGTGCACAACGATGCCCACCGTCTTCATGAGATAATAATTTTTCGACACATGCAAATAGCCCTTGAAAGGGTTGGTTGCGCCCCATGAATTTTTCGTGATATAATACGTATTGCCTTGCTGATCTTTCGATTTGCCGGTGATGTGCATCAAGTGATCATCGGTAGTTTCAAAACGATCAAAACCCTCCTGTCGCGTTGCCGCTGTTGGCGCAAGCTCGGGATGCATCGTTGTCCACCACTCCTCCTTTTTCGGCATGGTTGCAGGTAGTATGGCTACTCCCTGTGAATATGAAAATCCTTTTTCACTCACATCGGCGTCCCACGCAATGGTGTATCCGTTGTCGATAGCATGCTCGGTAATCTTCTCGAGATCTTGCAACGGAACATTGTAAAAACTACCCTTCGCCCAATTGTCTGGTACCTCAAGAACAAACGTCGAATAGTATGGGTGATGCGTAAACGAAGTAATGCTCACGTAGTCCTGCGCGTTTATTTTGAGCTCATCGCGAAACTGTGCGGGTGTATATTTTTTTCCGTTGTATTCAAAGCTGCTTGGTAACGGACCAATCTCCGCATCCAGAATTCCTTCCACCGAATTTTTCCATGCCGATCCTTCTTCATTCAACTTCTTATCGAGGACAGTTTTCACTGTCGACTCCAGCAATGCATCCAGGCCCCCATGGTTGTGCTCGCTCACTCCCGTTTTCAAGCCGGAGTAGGCCGATTGAGGTACCATGCCGTATTCGCCGACAACACGCAATACATCGTGGCTCAAACCACCGGGACCAAACTGCTGCTTCCCCTGATAACGCACAAAAGCGTCTGCCTTCAACGGATAGGTAATGCGTACGTTGAACATTTCAGACAAATCAATTGGCTTTCCGCCCTTTCGAATTACCTCGGCCTCGAGAAAAGACACTGTCGCAAAACTCCAGCAAGTGCCTGTCTGACATTGATTTTCGATTGAACCTGCTGCATTATCCTTTGCAATTGTAAAGGTGTATGGTCCGGTCGTTCCTACTGTTTGAGAAACACCTTGCAAGGCTATGAAAAGCGCTGCAGCCATTGTGAAAAACCGTTGTGTGATCATGCGAATTAGTTTGTGGCAATGATAACAAGGAAAAGGCTTGCTATCAACCTTGGAGTGTTCAAACGCACTCCAAGCATTTGATTACAGCAGGCCGAATAGCATTGAAATTTGGACTATACATTCAACACATATGAAGAAGAAAGTAGCCGTGGTATGCGGCGGATACAGCGGCGAATCGGTAGTGAGCATGCGAAGTGCTCAAATGATTATGGACAACATCGACCGCAGCATTTTCGAACCCGTGAAAATTGTTGTCACCGAGAACGAATGGTACGCCGCAACTGAACAAGGCAATGTACCTGTGAACCGCAGCAACTTCAGTGTATTACTGAATGACACAGAAATAACCTTCGACGGCGTATTCATGATCATCCATGGAACTCCGGGTGAAAACGGAATCTTACAAGGCTATTTCGAATTGCTCGGTATTCCAACCACTACAGGCGATACGTTGAACATGGCTCTCACGTTCAACAAAAAAATGACCACACGTGTATTGGGAACGTATGGTTTCAATGTCGCCAAGAGTATTACCCTGAGAAGAACCGACTCGTACTCAACCCAACACATAATAGATCAAGTTAGGTTGCCTTGCTTTGTCAAACCCAACTGCGGAGGGAGCAGTATAGGCACATCCCGCGTGAATGTGATGGAAGACCTTGACAAAGCCATCGACATGGCGCTTGGCGTAGACCATCAAATCATCATCGAAGAGTTCATACAAGGAACTGAGGTAACATGCGGTGTCATAAAATGGGAGGGAAACATCACAGCCTTGCCAATTACAGAAATTGTATCGCAAAAAGAATTCTTTGATTTCGAAGCCAAATACAAAGGGCAATCAGAAGAGATTACACCGGCTAGAATCGAAGAGGAGGTTTACAAAAAAGTACAAGCACATTCGGAGGCGATTTACACCTCACTCGATTGCCGCGGAATGATTCGGGTAGACTACATTATCCGCGGAAAAGATGTGTTTGTGATTGAAGTGAATACGACACCTGGCTTTTCAGAAGCAAGCATTATTCCGCAGCAAGCCGCGGCAAAAGGCATCGATAAGAAGTCATTAATAAGTGCAGTAATAAGCAGCTGTTTCTAGCGCTATCAAGGCATCAAAAGCGGAGCTTCATCGTCGTCCGCTTCTTGCTTCTTGCGAGCATTTACTTCGCGCCTTTGCTTGATGTAGGTGCGAATGAGCAGCGTGGTTGTGATGCCAATAAAACCAATTACGATATAACCGACATAATTTTCAATCGCGGGGAATTGCGTGCCTAAAAAATATCCGATAAGGCTCAGCGAGGTAATCCAAAGTGCACCACCCACCACATTGAAAAACATGAAGGTGGGTACCGGCACGCGAATAACACCGGCAATGATGGGCGCAAACGTTCGGATAATGGGAAGAAATCTGCCTAACACCAGGGTCTTTCCACCATGCTTTGCATAAAATGATTGCGTGATATCCAGGTATTTTCTTTTAAAGATTAGAGAATCCTTGCGTTCAAAAAGAGTTGGTCCCACCCGTCGTCCAAAGACATAACCAAACAAACTACCGGCAACAGCAGCCAAAAACATGGCTATCGTAAGCGTGGTAATATCAGTACCAAGCAATTCGGGCTTTGTACCGGAAATAAGTCCTGCCAAAAAAATGAGTGAATCGCCCGGCAAAAAGAATCCTACAACAAGACCATTTTCAGCGAAAATAACGAGCAACAACAGCAGCAATCCTCCATGATGAATGATAGACTCGGGGTTGGTCAATTCCTTGAGGAACTCTAACACTTGCATAGGCGAAAGATAGAAAGAAAGTTCAACCTGTCAAGTACTGTATGATTAAGCTTCTGTCCATACGCGTGTGCCCTCTGAACAATTGGCGCAGATATCAATATCAGCGCGCGACTTCAGGAGGGCGGCTCTGAATTCGCGGTAGGCCTTGTCATTCCAAACCTGCCGCATCGATGCGTCGCGCAAATTGCCCAAGGCGTGCGTTGCATCCTTGTCAAAACAACAGGGAACCACCCTTCCGTCCCATGTTATTACACAACCGCTCCACATGCGCCAACATTGATTGTCGAGTGCATTTTTTACCCGGTACGTACCATCGTTTTGCCTTACATAACGGCTGTAGCGTTCATCATGAGGCAACAAGGGATTTCCATTCACGTAATCGTACACCTGCGCGGTCTTGAGGCGCACTTCATCAACCCCCAGCTCTGATGCCAGCTTCATGACATCTTCAATTTGATCTTCATTGGGAGCTACAACCAAAAACTGAAATACAAGATGCGGTGTTTGCGATTGCATAACCCGCTTTTGCTCCACCAACATTTTCGTTGCCTCCAACACCTTATCAAGCTTGCCATGGACCCGATATTGCTCATACACTTCCTGCGTAACACCATCGATGGAGATAATCAATTGATCGAGGCCGGATGCAATGGTCTCACGCGCAATTTCCTCTGTGATAAAATGTCCGTTTGTGCTAGTGCTGGTGAAAATTCGCTTCGCATGTGCATGCGCAACGAGGCGAAGAAATTCCGGATGAATAAACGGTTCACCTTGAAAGTAAAGGTTCAGATGAATGAGATGTCGGGCCATGGAGTCGATCCAACGGGAAAAATCATCCACCTTGATGTTGCCTGTTTTTCGGCTAAACATCTTCAACCCGCTTGGGCACTCCGGGCAACCCAGGTTGCAAGCTGTTGTGGGTTCAATGCTCACGCTTACCGGCAAACCGGGGTGTCGGCGATGCCACCTTCGTGAAGTGTAGAACGAAGCCCAAACCAATGCAGCATTCCACAGTTTCGCAACAGATAAGTAAGGCAGATATCTTTTTATTTCGTTTACTACACGCGGCATTGCTACAAAAGTAAAGGGTACATTGACTCTATATTTGAATCCTGTGAAATCAATTGCGACCACCATCCTTCTTGTTTTCTTGTGTGCTCAATGCATCAGTCAGGTATTGAAAGGAAACCTGGTTGATAAACATTCGGGACAGCCGTTGCCTTTCGCGGCCATTCTTGAGCAAGGCACTGTGAACGGAGTATACTCCGACATTGATGGCCGATTCGAATTAGCACTCACCGATTCGGCGAATTCGATTGAAATTAATTTGATTGGATACAAGTCAGTGCGCTTCGAACATTACACGGATGTGCCAGCTATCATTTCCCTGCAAGAAGAGAGCAACCTGTTAGGTGAAATCACGATACGTCCGGGGGTGAATCCTGCAGAACGCATCATACAACAGGCTATAGACAACAAGAAAAAAAACAATCCCGAGGGCAACAATGCCTTCACCTACAACAGCTACAACAAGCTCATTTTCGGAGCCTCCATCGACTCCACTTTGCTAAGTGACTCGGTGCAGTCAACGCTTGATACCAATGCGCGCGATGCCATTCAATTCTTCAAACAACAGCACTTGTTCATGATGGAAAGCGTCACCGAACGCAAGCATTTACCACCCAATCATAATGAGGAAACGATATTGGCCAACCGTGTTTCGGGACTAAAGAACACGGAACTCTTCTTACTCGGCACTCAGTTGCAGTCATTCTCTTTTTATGGTGATGCTGTTGAGTTGCTCGGGATTAAATACATGAGTCCGCTGGCAGACAATGCTATAAACAAATACTACTTCGAGCTAATCGACACCACCTATATAGGCAACGATACAGTGTTTGCTATTTCGTTTCGTCCGCGTTCCAACAAGAACTTTCCATCCATGAACGGCCGTCTGTACATCAATACAAACGGATATGCCATTCAACAAGTAATTGCGGAACCCATTCAAGAGGGGAAAATGCAATTCAAAATTCAACAGCAATATGCCTACCTCTTCAACAAGCAATGGTTTCCTGTGCAATTGAACTCGAGCATTCTGTTCGATTCTACACTGTCTGCCGCAGGTTTTCCTCTTACAGGAGAAGGCCGTTCCTACATCAAAAACATTCGTTTGGATGTGCCAATGAAAGCATCCGATTTTACTCCCGTCACGTTGCAGATTTCACCCAACGCAGAGCAAGCAGCAGACACACTCTGGAACCAATACCGCGAACAGGACCTCACCGGAAAAGAAATCAAAACCTACCACGTAATAGACAGCCTCGGAAAAGAATTTCATCTCGACAGAAGACTGAAGGCTTTTGAGGCACTTTCTACAGGTCAATTGAGCATTGGCTATGTGAATTTCGACTTACGGCAATTGATGAGCTTTAATAATTACGAAGGTTTTCGATTGGGAGCGGGGCTGCGCACCAATCATCGTATCTCCGAAAAATTCAATACCGGTGGATATGTAGCTTACGGCTTCCAGGACAACGCAATCAAGTATGGTGGTGACGTGCTTGTGCATCTCTATCGAAAAAGAAGCGCATGGCTCAAAATGGAATACCGCAACGATGTGATGGAAATGGGCGGAAATACAATTCGCATGAGCGAGACAGCGGGTAGTCTCAACCAGAACATTTATCGTCTTTTCATTTCGCGCATGGACAAACGCGAGCAGCTACAAGCCAGTTTGAATGGCAGGTTGATTGGCAACCTCACTGCAACCGCATTCCTCAACACACAGTACATCCAATCCTATACTGGTTATGCCTTTCAACGCTTAACAACCGAAGCTGTGCAGCTCACTGACAGCAACTATCGCGTAACCGAAACCGGAGTGTTACTGCGGTATGCACCCGGAGAAAAACTGATGAGAACCAACACTCGCGAAATTCATTTGGGAGGCAGATTTCCGGTCATTCATTTTCAATATACCCGCGGTCTCACCGGTGCTTGGATGGGTGAATATGCATATAACCGCTTCGATGCACGAATCGATAAGACGTTCAATTTTCTCAATGCCGGAAAACTCAGTGTGACCGCTATTGGCGGTGCATGCAAAGAAAACGTTCCCCTCTCCTTGCTGTACAATGCAGAAGGAACCTATGAAAAGTTTACCATTGTAGCACCGGGATCATTTCAAACCATGAGGGTCAACGAGTTTATGCACTCTCGCTACGCTGCGTTTCATCTTCGACACACGTTTCGTGCATTTTCGTTTTCCAAGGGAAAATTCAAACCACAGCTTGTAGTTGCTCACAGCATGCTCTGGGGCGATTTCGCACATGCATCAAGCCATTCCATAACCTCATCCCAAGCGAACAAAGCTTATATGGAAAGCGGCATTCAAGTCGACAAACTCATTGTTAGTGGCCCAAGCGGCATTGGCATAGGCGTATACTACCGATACGGTGCCCAAGCTCTCGAAAACTCCAAAGACAACATCGCCATTAAACTCACAGCTTCCTTCTCGTTCTGATTAGGATAGGCTTTGAATGATATCGTATTTGGTAATGATGTGGTACTTTCCGCTGTGGAGTTTCACGAGTATTGCAGGCACCTCCTTACTGATGAGTTTTGAGACCGAATCAATAGAATCATCTTCGGAAACGATTGGTAATTCGGGGCCCATCAACTCTTCAATCTTCGTATTCACGTTGGCCGGATTATCGACCATACTCTGATACAAGCGTGTTTCATCTACAAATCCGGCAAAGCGATCATCCTTAACGACCGGTATCTGAGAAATACCAAACTTCTTCATTTTATCGATGGCGTGCCCCACCAATTCACCGCTACCAATTGTAACGAGCGGTTTATCCAGGTGAGTTGAAATCAAATCACGCGCACTTTTCTTTTCTTCCTTCAAAAACCCACGATCGCGCATCCACTCATCGTTGTACATTTTTCCGAGGTAACGTGTACCATGGTCGTGGAAAATCACAACCACCACATCACCTGCTTTGAAACGATCCTTCATTTGCATAAGACCCGCCATGGCACTGCCTGCGCTGTTGCCTGCGAAGATTGCTTCCTCGCGAGCAATGCGACGTGTCATGACAGCCGCGTCCTTATCGGTTACCTTTTCAAAATAGTCGATGAGGTTTAAATCGACATTTTCAGGAACGAAGTCTTCGCCGATTCCTTCGGTGATATACGGATAGATTTCGTTCTTGTCGAAAATGCCCGTTTCCTTGAGCTTCTTGAACACCGAGCCATAGGTATCAATGCCGAGAATTTGAATGTTCGGGTTTTTTTCCTTGAGGTATCGCGCAACGCCGCTGATTGTACCACCGGTGCCAACACCTACTACGAGGTGCGTGATTTTACCCTCGGTCTGTTCCCAAATTTCAGGACCCGTAGTTTCATAATGTGCCTGGGCATTACTCGGATTATCGTACTGATTTGCCTTCCATGAATTTGGCACCTCATTCACCAATCGGCTCGACACGCTGTAGTATGAGCGAGCATCTTCCGGATCCACATTGGTAGGGCACACAATGACCTCCGCACCGAATGCTCGCAAGGCGTCAAACTTTTCCTTCGACTGCTTATCGGTAGAAGTGAAAATACACTTGTATCCTTTGATCACAGAAGCAATCGCCAGGCCCATACCCGTATTACCACTCGTTCCTTCGATGATTGTGCTGCCGGGCTTCAGTTTACCCGAACGTTCGGCGTCTTCAATCATCTTGAGAGCCATGCGGTCTTTAATGCTGTTGCCGGGATTAGTCGATTCAATTTTCGCCAGCACCAGCGCAGGAATTTCAGCAGTGATGCGATTGATTTTAACAAGCGGTGTGTTACCGATTGTGCTCAAAATATTTTCGTGATAGTTCATGTTCGAGGTTTGGGAGTTCTATTTCTTAGTTCTATTATCAACTGAAACGTATCGCTCGTATGGGTGAAATCTTCAGCACATAGAGAGCGGGAATAATCATGGCCAAAACGCAGACGCACAACGTTCCTGCATCGAGCAACAGCATCTGCATGAAATCAAATTTAACAGGCACGGTATCGATGTAGTAGTTTTTAGGATCGAGCGATATCACGTGCCACTTCCATTGCGCGTATGCGATTCCAATTCCAACGGCATTTCCGATGAGCAAACCTTTGCCAATAATCCAGGCAGCGTTCTGCACAAAAATGCGCATTACCGACCCGTCCGAAATTCCCATCGCCTTCAGCACTCCAATCATTGCTTGTCGTTCAAGAATGATGATCAACAATGCGGATGTCATATTTATAATGGAAACAACAACCATCAGCAAAATGATAATCGCGACGTTGATATCCAGCATCTCCAGCCAGGCGAAAATATCATGATTGCGATCGGTGATTTTCTGGGCCTGCAAAAAGTGTGAAGTCACAATTGCTTGCAGAGCCTCCTGGCTTTCACGCAAATCCTCGTACTTATCGATATTCACTTCATAACCTCCAATGTAATCCGCATCAGAATTACGAATAATCGTTTGTAAATGAAACTCACCTGCAGCAGCCGACTTCGATTGCCAGTTCACTTCAGCGGTTGCCTGTTTGGTTTCCGACAAATCAGTAACCACCAGTCGCAAGGTTGTATCGCCATGAATTGGCATGCGATGCGGCCCGGGCCCATTCCACGCAGTGTTACCCCAATCGAAATTGATTTCACCATCACCGCCTGAAGCAAGTGCATACACAGAAACGGAATCATTGACCGCCACACTATCAGCGGTGATTCCAACCCGCAGTCCCCAGCCGTATAGCTTTTGAACATCTTTTAAATCAGCAAAAACCAATTGTTTATCAAAGTCCTCCAGACCCGTGTCAAAAATTCCGCAAACGCGAAAGCTTCTTTGCCTGTGATTATCGCCTTGTGTATCAAAAAACATCATGCGCGCCTTGTCGCCGAGGCGCAGCTTCATACGATCAGAAATGTACCGTGAAATAACAATGCGCGATATGGAATCGCCGGGTTCGAGCACCCTTCCTTCTTTTAAGGCATCGCTTATGAAAGTCCAATCATAATCGGAAGAAACACCCTTCACAATTACCCCTTGCATGGATTCGTCCGACTCAATGATTCCGGGTTTGGTAGCGTATACCTGGACTTGCTTTACACCGGGTGTAGTCTTGAGCCGCTGATATACCTCGTCGTTGTACAACAAGCGTTGCGAATCACGAGAGTAATTGCGTTCAATGCCGGTTATTTGAAAGTGCGCACCAAACCCAATTACCTTGTTGCGAATTTGTTCCTGAAAGCCACTTACAATGGCAAGGCTCAGCAGCATCAAGGCCATGCCCACGGCAATACCCGCAGTTGCAATACGCACGATAGGTCGCGAAATGCGCGTTTTGTCTTCGGCACGGCGAATTCGTTGGGCTATAAAAGAAGCAATGCGCACTTAAAATGGATTTCCACGTTGTTTGGCGTAAAAGTAATTGTATGCTGCTCAACTTACAGGGCGATTCCTGTCGATTTTCACACACCAACACATGAAGCACCTTCTACTTTCCCTTCTCTTCTCTGCATTTCTTGCATGCCACTGTCAAACTGCTGCAACCGAAACGCAGGCAATCTCTGCACTGCTCACAGGTGCCGACCAAACAGAACGTTATCTGGAGCTGCTGAAAGGCAAACGAGTTGGCGTCGTTGCCAACCAAACCTCTCGCATAGGCCAAACCCACTTGGTAGATACCCTGCTGAGCATGGGAGTTAACATCACCACTGTTTTCGCTCCGGAACACGGCTTCCGTGGCGAAGCAGGTGCAGGCGAGCATGTGCATGACGGAAAGGACCCGAAAACCGGCATTCCGGTGTTGTCGCTGTATGGAAAAACCAAAAAGCCAACCCTGGAAATGTTGGCCAAGACCGATGTACTCGTTTTCGATATCCAAGATGTCGGCGCGCGTTTCTACACCTATATATCAACCTTGCATTACATACTGGAAGCGGCCGGAGAATCGAATAAAGAAGTGATCGTGCTCGACAGACCCAACCCCAATGGTCACTATGTAGATGGGCCGGTGCGAGAAGAAAAATACGCCTCGTTTGTTGGTATGCACCCCATCCCCATTGTGCATGGGCTTACTGTGGGTGAATTATCCAACATGATTCTAGGTGAAAGTTGGATTGACCCGAAACCTCATCTCACCGTAATACCGTGCAAAGGCTACTCGCATTCCATGTTTTACTCGCTCCCCGTGCGCCCATCTCCCAATTTACCCAACGACCGCGCAATTGCTCTTTACCCTTCACTTTGCTGGTTTGAAGGCACTGAAGTAAGTGTTGGACGCGGAACCCCCTACCCCTTCCAATTAATCGGCTATCCAGAATGCAGCGCAGGCACCTTTGCATTTACGCCCAT
The DNA here is from genome assembly GCA_943330925.2 of Chryseobacterium gleum. Classification (GTDB taxonomy): domain Bacteria; phylum Bacteroidota; class Bacteroidia; order Flavobacteriales_D; family Sanyastnellaceae; genus JAIBBG01. Next base: position 6,697 of record CALQJP020000003.1, on the reverse strand, counting down.
CGACATTCCGGGCGTGGCCATGGACCCTCCGTTCGAAAACAAACGTTGCTTCGGATTAGATCTTCGAGCCGCTTCAACCGCAGAAACGGGGCGCTACACACAGCTCGAACTAAGCTGGTTATTGAAGATGTATAACGCATGGCCCGATAAATCGACCTTTTTTCATTCCAATGGATTCTTCGATAAACTTTGCGGAACACAGAGCCTTCGAGAGATGGTGATAGCAGGAAAAAATGAAATCGAAATCAGGGAGGCGTGGCAGCTCAAGCTTCTTCAATACAAGGAAAAACGGCGGATCTACTTGCTTTACCCTGATTTTGAATGATAAAACAGGCCAATTGGGAAGCATATAAAAAAAATTTGTGCTTTTAAAATGTAGGTGTATATTTGCGCCCCGTTAAACGGAATGGGAGCATAGCTCAGCTGGTTCAGAGCATCTGCCTTACAAGCAGAGGGTCACAGGTTCGAACCCTGTTGCTCCCACAAAGAAATCGCCTCAAGGCGATTTTTTTTTGTCCATGATTACCACCTCGGTTCAAATTCGCGAACACAATTTCGAGCTACACCCGCTTCGTGCGTTGTGGTGGGCAAAGCACGGAATTCTTATTTGCGCCGATGTGCATATTGGCAAGGGTGAACACTTCAGAAACGCAGGTATACCAATACCCAAAGCGGTAAATAGCTCCAACCTTTGGAACCTTGTAATTCTGATAGAACAGTTCAATCCGAGAAAGCTACTTTTCCTGGGCGATCTTTTTCACAGCCGATTAAATAGCGAGTGGGCTGAGCTCACCGATTGCCTGGCGCATTTTCCCAACATCGAATACCTGCTTGTGAGGGGCAATCATGAAATAGAGATGCAGTCGGCCTATGAGCAACTTGGCTTTTCAGTGTATGATGAACTGACCCTCGATGGCGTCCGATTCACACACGAACCTCCCACGGAAGTTTTCCAAGACGAGTATACCATTAGCGGACATATACACCCAGCAGTTCGAATGCAAGGGGCGGCCAATCAACGCTTGCGTTTGCCTTGTTTTTGGTTTGGAAAGGCGCTGGGAATACTTCCTGCATTCGGAGAGTTTACCGGAGCCTTTACCGTGCGACCAAAAAAAGGAGATAACGTTTTCGTAATTGCCGAAAACCGTATAGTTAAAGTGGAATAATCAGAACTTAATTTCCTTGACCAACTTACCGTTGCGCCATTGCTCTTCCTTGATTTTCTTACCGGTTTCGGAATAATGGGTTGAAACACCATTTTCCTTGCCGTTGTTGTAGGTTTCGGAGGTCTTCAACTTTCCATTCGGGTGGTAGAACTGCCAGAGGCCATGCTCCACATTGCGTTTGTAATTGCCCGCCCAGCTGAGCTTTCCGTCGGAGTAAAAAACTTCTTCCTTGATGAGATAGCCTGACTCCTTTTCAAAATAAAGGACCACATGCTCCTTGCCATTGGAATGCTTGCGCATCACACGACGTTCGGTGGGCACATCCTGAAAGGCCATTATTGCGGCCAATCCAACAATGGAGAGGAAAATTCGTAAAAATCTCATACTTCGTTGGAGTTAAACGGGGATGAGTTGAATAGGTTACTCACGGAGCGATAGTTACCGTAAAATTTCCGGAAAAATTGATATCTCCAGGCAACGGCTCTCCTTCTTCGAGTTGGTTTAGAGTGAACTGAAAATTGACTGTTTCAACTCCTCCTGAAACCGGAGCAGCTCCAACCTGAACCACTGCGTTCACAGGAATATACTGGCGCAGTGTGTCGGTAGGATCGTTGGGGTTAAACTCATCTACCCATGCCTGAAAATCGCTTTCACCACTTTGTGCATCGATCGAGAAATTCCCGCCATTTCCAATATCCGGAATTTCTATCCACGCACTCAATCCATGCGTGCTTGTTTCACCCTCGAGCGATACATCTGTTGTGATATAATAGCGACGTGATCGATTGTTGGTTGAATCCGTAAGGATGTAGGTGGTACCCAGCAGCGGATACTCTTCTCCCTGCCACGACAAACTTCCGCAGGCACAATCATATGGCACTGCAACATAATCGGGAGTTTTCTTACATGAAAACAGCAATGTAGAGCCAACGGCTATCACACAAACAATGAGGAGGTTTCGCATGGATGATAAATGTGTCACGAAAAGTACGGAAAAAGATGCTTTCCCAATTCCGTCGCACAGACTTTAATTCACCACCGAGTTGAGATAAGTAACCAATTCCTTCAAATAGACAATCAACTTACCAACCGCCTCTTCGGCCTTGACCGTGTCACCCTCAACCGCAGCGCGCTCGGCCGCATATGAAATCTGATATCCCTGTTTAAAGTGCAAGCTAGACATCGACCCTGCTTGGTAGTGCGCCCGCTCTTCCATAAGTTTAAAATCGCGTTCCTCAACAGCCTGTTCCAGCAATTGAATTTCAGAGGGTAGGCGCTCTCGGAATATACCCACTATCTTATCGGCGTAAGTCTTACTAATATTCTGCTCCAGTGCCTTAATCACTGCAGGAAAGTCATCCTCTAAGAATTTAGTCGTTTTAGCGCTTGAGGTTTTGAATTTCGCCAGCACACTGATTAAAGATTCCTCAGAGTAAGGCTTCGAAATGTACTCGTTCATGCCTGCCTCCTTGCATTTCATTCGCTCGCTCGCCATGGCGTGGGCCGAACAGGCAATAATGGGTGTTTCAATTTTCAAATCATTTCGCAACGCTAGCGTGGTAGAAATACCATCCATGATAGGCATCTGAATATCCATTATGATAGCATGGTACGACTTCTTCTTCATCATTTCCAGCGCTATTTTACCATTTCCCGCAATATCAACTTCCGCCTTATGCTTCAGCAGATACGTTTCGGCCAGAATCTGGTTATGCTCATTATCCTCAACGAGTAAAATAGACATATCAGCCAAACGATTCAAGGCGCTCTCCATCACAGGTCCCTCCAATAACTTTCTCTCCTGCTCTGTAGCAATGGGATAGTCAATTGTAAAACTAAACTTGGATCCTACACCCGTTTCGCTTTCAACGTGAAGGACTCCATGATGCAGCCCCACCAGCGAACGCACAATATTCAAACCCAAGCCGCTTCCGCCGTATACCCGAGTGGTATAACTTTCCGCCTGCGTGAACCGTTCAAATATGAGTTGTTGCTTTTCCTTGTCGATGCCAATACCCGTATCTCTCACTTCAAAAAAGACAGAAGCCGTGTCGTTCGTTCTGTGCGTCTCAAGAATGCGCAGTTCCACGCTCCCCTTCTCTGTAAACTTGATTGCATTCGAAATCAAGTTCAACAAAATCTGGGATAAGCGTGTTTCATCGCCAATAATCACCTCCGGAATTTCCTGATCAAAGCTGAACAGCAACTTAATTCCCTTTGATTTTGCTACGGCCGAATACATCTGCACAACTTGTTTGGAAGTCTCTTCTAACCGAAATGGCGCATGCTCCAAATCAAGCTTACCGCTTTCGAGTTTCGAAATGTCGAGAATATCATTAATAAGCACACTCAGCTTCTTGGATGCGTTGCCTATAAAATCGACATTCTTGCGCTGTTCCTCTGTGAGCGTGGTTTGACTTAGTATATCATTAAAGCCGATTATGGCGTTGAGAGGTGTGCGAATCTCGTGGCTCATGTTGGCCAGGAAAATATCCTTGGCCTTCGATTTCTCAGCTTCAATTTGACTTTCCAATAAATTTCGCTCCAGCATTATTTTGTCTGTTACATCTTTCGCGGCCGCATAAATTAATTGCGACTCAGGGTCAAAAGTTGCTACCCAACTAAGCGTGACAAACTCACCCGATTTCTTCCGATAGCGATTTTCGAAATTGCGTGATGTTCCACCGCGCAGAATAAAGTCAATTTCATCGATGGTCCGTGTTCTATCTCCGGGATGAACGAACTCTATGAAAGGAATTGCCTTCAACTCTGCGTCGCTATAGCCCAGTGAGCTTGTAAATGACCTGCTGTTGCGCAATAAAAAACCTTCGCGTGAAGCAATGCAAAACATATCGACCGCTAAATTGAAAAAGCGCTGAACCTCTTCCTCCTGACGTTTACGCGCTGTAATATCCTGGGTAGTACCCTGAATCCCTGTTAACTCATTCTGTTCATCCAAAACGGGGTATCCATTCACCAATACAAACTTGGTTCTACCATCTGCAAATAACAACCGCTCTTCAAATGAAAACTCCTGCCTGTTTTTAATCGCTTCAACAGCAATGGTGTCGTTCCGTTGAATATCGTCGGGGTGAAGTCTATCGTGATACGCCTTGTAATTAAGAACCGGGCCTTCAATGGGTAATTCGTAAATGCTATAAAGTTCATCAGACCACTTCACTTCATTGCTCTTTATGTCATACTCCCAACTGCCAAGTTTCGCCGCCGATTGGGCCTTCTGGAGTTTTTGATAGATAATCTTATTCTCCTCCTCCACCTTTGTTCTCTCCTGCAACGTTCTCAATGCAATGATCATGGTGCCGCACGTCGAAAGAAATGGTTGCAGAAACGCTTCATCAGCTTCATTGTATCCAACCTTCTTATTGGCCAGCCCCATCATACCAATGAGGTTATCCTTGCTATCGCGAATTGCCAGTCCCAAATAACAATTCAACGGTGGATGTCCATGTGGCATACCACCTTTGCGTGGGTCATTTGCCGGATCGTTCGTAATGACCGATTCGCCTGTCTTCAAGGTATGACCAAACAAGGTTTTGTGATTGGTAAACAACATTCCCTTTTCCTCATACTTCTTATAGAGTTCGCGTGTCTCTTCATTCCAGGAAATATCAGTTATCGCATAGGTCCTAAGAGCAGTCGCACCATCATTCATGAAGACTTCTCCTATAAATCCATATTCACTGCCTGTAACTTTTAACACGTAATCAAGCATCTTCTTAAACAACACTTGCTTGCTTTCCGGGGAACGGATAAAGTCTTCATTGATTTCCTGCAACACTTTCAGCAAATGTTGTGATGAGTTCAAATCGTGAAAACTCTTACGCATCTTTATCAAATGCACAACTGTCTTTGCCAGAAACGAGAGCGTTTCGATCTGCAGTTCAGTCATTTTGAATGGCTTGGTATCCAACAAACACAAGGTTCCAACATTTACGCCCTCGTCCATTTGAAGTGGTACACCTGCATAGTACCGCCAATGCGGTTCGCCCACGACAAATGGGTTGTCCTTGAATTGTTCGCTTTCCAACGTGTCTTCAATCTCCAGTAATTCATTGCCCGCTATCGTGAATTGACAAAACGAATCACATCGATTCACCTCATTTCGAGTTGCACCTATGTTCGACTTAAACCAAACCCGGTCCTCATCAATGAAGGTTATCAAGGCTGCCTTGGCATTGATAAGAGAAGCCGCCATTCGCGTAATCTCGTCATACATTTCATCAGGCGGGGTGTCCATCAGCTCAAAGGAATGAAGAGCTTGCAGACGTCTGCGCTCCAATTCGGGGCTGATTGCTGCATCTAACAAGGTAGAAACGGGAGGATTCATAATCACGTGATTGGTAAGTGGCATATCACTTACAAATCACAAGATATGATAATACAGGGGGTGTGATGTAAATCAATATCGTTATTGATTAGCATCATAGCCCATACATAACAACTAATGCGCTGTCAATGCCAGGCCATTGCGGCGTTTCAGTCGTATTTCAGTGCGGCGATTGATAGCATGTTCGGGTTCAGAGCATTCCACTCCATCTGAACATTCATTGATCGGTTCTGCTTCGCCCACTCCCTCAAACTGAAACCGAGCTCCCTCCAATCCTTTAGATTCAATAAATTGAATAGCCGACTTAGCCCGCTGATGGGAGAGTTTTAAATTGTAAGGAGCATCACCTCGCGAATCCGTATGAGAGCGCAATTCAAGATTGATTTCACCATTGCGCTCCATGATGATAGCCAGCTGCTCCAATTGCCTGCGCGACTCGTTCGTCAATTGAGCGCTGTTGTATTCGTAATAAATACGATTTATTACAAACAGATCCTTTGGTGACACATGAATGGTGTCGTTGAACTCATTGATGAGTGTTATAGCATCCTCGGCTGCCAGACGTGTGTAATTGACCTCAGCGTTCAACACGGGTATGTCTATCTTACTTCCCTTCTCCGTAATAATGGCATGCTTCGCCTCTGTTTGCTCCGACAAACGCATCACATAGTGCAACTGAGGATCGAGCTTCGTGAATCGAAACTTACCGGAATCATTGGTATAAGCAAGCGCCACGGCTTCACCTTTTGAATTGAGTATGGTAATGGGTTCGCCTCGACCGATGTCGCCGGGTTTCTCTTCATACAGTTGACCTTCAAAACTGAGATTGAGCACACTTTCATCGGGCGTATTGAGTGCATGAATGTCACTGAATTGAAAAGGCAGCAATTCCAGCATTGCGAATCCTTTCAGGTTAAATCGCACTTCCGTGAGTCGGTTACCTTTCGAATCCTTCAGCACCAGCAAGCATTCAGAGAAAGGATATTGCGCGGACGGGGCCATCTGAAAAGTGTACGTCTGATTCAATCGCAGCGCCCGTATGTCGACGTTCCCTTGTTCGTCGGCAGGAGCAATCTGCACAATTTCACCTGCATCATTGCGAACGGTAAGTTGCGCGCCTGCAAGAGGTTGTCCCGCGTATTCTATCTGCGCCGTCATATCATGCAACTCTTCCGGACGTGCT
>CALQJP020000002.1 GCA_943330925.2 Chryseobacterium gleum | reverse complement strand
TGATGCGTTCTTCGGTATCATCGAACAGATTGATTTGATACCCGCCACCTACCAGATGACTGAACTTCACGCCGATGAGTCGCACCAGCATGCGCCTATTGTACACCTTATCGAAAAGTTCGAGTACGCGCGGCACAATGAGATGGTCGGCCGAGGTAAACGGAATACGGCACTGCTGTGTGTGTGTTTGAAAATCGGAGTAACGTATTTTGATGGTAATGCAAGACGTGAGTTTATCGCCTCGGCGCAACTGAAAAGCCAGGTTTTCGGCCATAGCCAATAGAATACCTCTCAGCTTTACGCTATCGATGGTATCGCGATCGAATGTGCGCTCGGTGGATATCGACTTGCGCTCCTGGTAGGGAATCACCGGCGAAGGATCGATGCCATTGGCCTTGCGCCAGATGGTGACCCCATTATCGCCAAAGGCATTTTCCATCAACTCCACCGGCATATCCTGCACGGTCTGAATCTTACTCACGCCCATGTTGCGCAACGTTTGGTAGGTCTTATCGCCCACCATGGGTATTTTCTGTATCGACAGCGGTGCAAGGAAAGGCTTCTCGTCGCCCAATAAAATGCGGCGCTGATTATTCGGTTTTGCCTCGCCTGTAGCCACTTTCGACACGGTCTTGTTTTCCGACAATCCAAACGAGATGGGCAACCCTGTTTCGCGTATCACGCGCTCGCGCAACTCGGTGCCGTATTGATAGCAACCGAAAAACTTGTCCATGCCCGACAAGTCGCAATAGAACTCGTCGACTGATGTCTTCTCGAATACAGGTACAGCATCACGCACAATCTCGCTTACCATGTCGGAATACTTCATGTAGTTAGCCGAATTACCGCGTATAACTACCGCCTCGGGGCACAGATGCTTGGCCAGTTTCATTGGCATGGCGCTATGCACACCAAACTTTCGCGCCTCATAACTGCAGGAAGCCACCACACCGCGGTCGCTGGTGCCACCAATAAGCACAGGCCTGCCGTTTAGCCTGCTATCGAGCAAGCGCTCCACCGACACGAAAAACGTATCCAAATCCATATGCAAAATAGCGCGTTCGGGCATGGTTGAAAGATACTGATGATTCCAGCTCACAAGGCTATGTTCCTGCGTAGAATCATCCAATGGTTATTTTGCTGACAAATCAACCCGTGCAGATTGTAATCTAATTACAACGCTCTTTAATCCCGCGAATAAATTCGTGGGCTCTGCACCTCCAACCCTCGCAACCGACGCCCGAAAAAAAACGGCGTAAACGACCGACCTGCAACAGCCCACCGCTTCAGCGGTGGGATTAAAAAAATCGCTGACCGCCGCATCCTTCCCACGAATAAATTCGTGGGCTACGCAATCCCCCTCGCAACCGACGTCCGAAAAACAAAACGACGTAAACGACCGACCTGCAACAGCCCACCGCTTAAGACCTGCAACAGCCCACCGCTTCAGCGGTGGGATTACAAAATCAGCCACATCTCTTTAACCCCACGAATAAATTCGTGGGCTATTCCGAGAGTTTCTCGAAATCAGCTTCAACATTGTGAGCCTTCAGCAAGGCTACTATTTCATTATTCGATGACTTAATACGATGATGAGCCTTCTGGTGTTTAATGTAATTGTAAACCTTCCAATACATAGACTCGCTTACGGAAAAAGCAGAGTAACCTGTTTGCCATGAAAACTTGGCTCCTATCCAATCACTTTGATTGATTAAATGTGAACTACCTCCTTTAACTTGTCTGATAATCGAACTGGGGGAATGCATTCCGTCCAGTTGAAACAGGCAATGAACATGATCGGGCATACCATTAACAATTCTCAAATCACATTTTGCAGACGCAAATTCATCAGCAATTACCCGATAAATACGCGCCTCAATTTCAGCATCAATAAAGGGTTGCCTGTTCTTCGTAGACCAAACAGCGTGAATCCAAACTTTTGTAAATGAATGTCACATATCTATACATTTTTGATTAGACTCAATTATGATTCCCACGAATAAATTCGTGGTGTCTGCACCCCCAACCCTCGCAACCGACGTCGGAAAAACAAAGCGGCGCAAAAGACAGACCTGCAACAGCCCACCGCTTAAGACCTGCAACAGCCCACCGCTTCAGCGGTGGGATTACAAAATCAGCCACATCTCTGTAATCCCACGAATAAATTCGTGGGCTACGCCACCCCAACCATCCACTCAATCTGATATCGACGCAAAAAAAAGCTCTTCGGTAGAATACAATATTCAGGCGTATGCCATAAGAGGGGAATACTTGAGATTAAACACCGTTGATGAATAACTTAAAAAACCAATAACCGACAAAACCTCGAAAAAAAATAGCACCGGGCTTCGTTAACTTTGGCTTTACAAATCATGAAAAAGAAAACGATCCTTTATACGTTGCTCATATTCTGCGCTTGCACTGCACAAGCACAAAATACCAACCTCCGAATCAATGAAATCCTTACCCGCAACAGCACCATTGCAATGGACGATTTCTTTGAATACGACGACTGGATTGAAATCTACAATCCACCTGGAAGCGGAATTACCAATTTGGCAGGTTACTACTTGAGCGACAATCCGGACAGCCTCACCAAATGGCAAATACCAGCCGATGATGCAGGCGTGACTACTGTTCTCCCCAACAACTTCATCATATTCTGGATCGACGATGACTACGATAACCTGAACACACAAGGCCCGTCACACAATGCCGGCTTTGCGCTCGACAGTGACGGTGAAATGATATTGCTTACTGCTCCCGACGGCCTGACGATAATCGATAGCACCTCCTTTCCCGAAATGGCGCGCGATGTTAGCTGGGGTCGCTCTTGCGATGGTTGTCCGCAATGGCAATATTTCAACAATGTGACATTCGACGACAACAACTTCGAAATCCAGAATAATGATCTGCTTTTCATCAACGAGGTTCAAGCCATCAATACTTCAACATATGACGATTTAGAAAATGAATTCGACCCCTGGTTTGAAATCTACAACCCGAATTCCTTTCAGGTAAACATCGCCAACTACAGCATTGCAATTAATGGAGGTACCGCTTGGACAGTGCCCAATACACGGCCTGCGCGCACGGTTATACCGCCAGGCGGACATGCTCTCATTTGGTGCGACAACGACCTGAGCGATGATGTCAACCACAGCCCCCTGCAGTTGCCTGAAGAAGGTGCAACCATTCAACTCGTGGGCCCCGACGGATTAAGCGTGGTCGATAACTACGCATACTTAAACGTGTCTGCCGACCACAGCTGGGGGCGCATAAGCGATGGAGCTACCAATAGCATCGAATTCGCCTCGCCTACTCCAACGGTAACCAACCAGCTGATCGTTATTCAACCTGAAAACATCGTAATCAACGAATTCCTTTCAGCCAATCAAAACGGTATAACCGACAATGTCGGTGAACTGGAAGACTGGTTCGAAGTATACAACCCCAACAACTACCCGGTTAATCTCAGCGGCTACTATTTCAGCGACGATCCGGAAGTACGCAATAAGTGGGTAGTATCGTCGAGCTTCCCCGACAGTGTGGTTGTGCCCGCCAACGGATGGCTGCTATTTTGGGCAGATGCCGATGTCGAGCAGGGCGTTTTGCACGCCGATTTTCGCCTATCCAACAACGGCGAATACCTCAGCCTGGCTAGCCCCGATGGATATACACTGGCCGACGAAATTCAATGGGATTACATCGCCCCCGACACGTCGTACGGGCGCATTACCGATGGCGCAGAAGATTGGGTGCTATTCATAGTATCAACGCCAGAAGCGAGCAATAACGGGGGGACAATCCACGTGCTCGAAAATGAATCAACCTCGTTGTTAGCATTCCCAAACCCTGCAGAGAATCAAGTTCAATTGAGCCGTGCTGTAAGTGCATCCATTTTCGACATCACAGGAAAGCACATTGCCAGCTTAAATAACGAGCGGATAATCAATGCCACCGGCTGGCTTCCCGGCGTGTACATCGTGCGAACCAGCGACGGAAGTTGCCTGCGCCTCATTAAAAACGGATAGCAAGCGTATCTTGCGCTCATGAAAAGCATCACAGTATTCTGCGGCGCAAGCGAAGGGAACAACCCGCTTTACAAAGAAATCGGCTTACAAACAGGTAAACTCCTCGCGTCACGTTCCATCGAAGTCGTTTTCGGTGGTGGAAAAATCGGCATCATGGGTGCCGTTGCTGATGGTGCATTAGCAGCCGGCGGAACGGTCACCGGCGTTATTCCCAAATTCCTGCGCACGAAAGAAGTGACTCACTACGAAGTAACCAACCTTCATGTGGTAGACACCATGCACGAACGAAAAATGCTGATGCATCGCCTCAGCCAAGGTGTAATGGCGTTGCCTGGTGGCTTCGGCACCCTCGACGAGCTATTCGAGATACTCACGTGGGCCCAACTCGGCATGCACGAATACCCAATCGGATTACTCAATGTAAACGGCTATTTCGACCATCTTATCCAGTTCGTGCATCACATGTGCAACGAAGGCTTCTTAAACAACACCGTTCGCGACTTGATACTGGTCGACGACCATGCTGAACGGCTGCTTGATCGCATGAAGAATTATCAAGCACCTGAAATTTACAAGTGGATAACGGAAGACGAAGCATGAGCACATTCGAAGAACTGAAAATAACCCGACAATTTCTCAATGCGATTGAGGATTCGGGATACGAGACGCCGACTGAAATTCAGATAAAGGCCATCCCTCCCATTACAGCCGGCCAAGATGTTATTGGAATTGCTCAAACAGGCACTGGAAAAACAGCTGCCTACCTGCTGCCACTTCTTCAAATACTCAAGTACGCCAAGGGCACAGAGGCCCGTTGCCTCATTCTTGTTCCCACCAAAGAACTCGTGGTGCAGGTAGAGCGCACCCTCTCTGCATTGGCTGCCTATACCGATTTGCGCTGGGTGGCGCTCTACGGAGGAATCGGACCAAAAGCGCAAATCGAAAAACTCACAGCAGGTGTTGACGTTATCGTTGCTACACCTGGTCGATTTTTAGAGTTGTATGCGAAGGGAGACATAGCAGTCAAAAAAATTAAACACATCGTGCTCGACGAATGCGACCGCATGATGGACATGGGATTTTGGCCGCAACTCCGCGAAGTGCAGGAGAAAATCCCACAGAAAAAACAACAACTGCTCTTCTCTGCCACCTTCCCGGAAAAAGTAGAACGACTGGCCGACAACTTTTTGCTTTTCCCCACACGTATCGAAGTTACTCCCCAGGCAACACCTGCTTCTACTGTAGAGCAAAAGCTTTATGAAGCAGGGAACTTTCGAACCAAACTTTCGCTGCTCGAACACCTGCTGCGCGATGAAAGCCTTCGCCGTGTAATGGTGTTTGTGAGTACTAAGGAAATTGCCTCGAACATCTTCAAATACTTCGAAAGAAAGCCAATCGGTGAAATGCGACTGCTGCATTCCAACAAGTCGCAAAACGCCCGTATAAATGCCATCGATGATTTCAAGAGCGGCGATGTGCGCCTGCTCTTAAGCACCGACGTGAGTGCTCGCGGCATTGATGTGTTTGAAGTTTCACACGTGATCAACTTCAACATACCAACCCACTACGAAGATTACGTGCATCGCATAGGCCGAACAGGCAGAGCTTTCAAAACAGGCGTGGCCATTAGCTTTATGGATCAGTCAGAAGCTTACCACATCCGAAAAATACAGCAGCTCATCAAACAAACCATTCAACGCATTCCATTACCGGAAACAATTGAAGAGTTTGAAACACCCAAGCCGGAGTTTCAGCTGCAAATGCGAGAAATAGATCGCCAAAAGAGACTCGAGAACCCTGAGTTCAAGGGAGCATTTCACGAGAAAAAGTTCAAACCGGCCAGCGATCAAAAGAGTAAAAAATCGGCAGGTAAAAAACCATCCCCTTCAACCAAGCCTGGGCGAAAGGGCAAGACATTCAAAAAAACCTATCAAAAGAAATCATGAGCGAACAACTAAGGAAGCTTGCAAAAACGCGACAACTCGCTCATCGCATAGGCGTTTGGGAAGGCATTTCCTACCTCGTGCTTCTGTTTGTGGCCATGCCCCTCAAGTATGGCATGGGATACCAGGAAGCAGTGCGTTTAACCGGTTCTGCACATGGCTTTCTCTTCGTTGGTTTTATGGGAGTTTTGTTTTACGCCATACTGACAAAGGCAATCACATTCAAAAAGGCAGTTTGGGCATTTGTACTATCACTTATTCCATTCGGAACCTTCTATCTTTCTTTTGATAAACCTGTTGATTGAACGTGCAACAGAAGAGTTTCAATCAGCAATAGTGTTGTATTTTGCACGTTGGCACTTCGGAACAGTTACCGTTGCCGATTAAAGACGACACTATGGAAAAAGACAGCAGAATAGCCAGTAAATTCAAACAGCGCAGTTGGAACGAGATACGTTCGAACGACTCTTGGTCAATCTTCAAAATCATGGGGGAGTTCGTGGAAGGATACGATCGCATGGGACAAATAGGACCTTGTGTCTCCATCTTCGGTTCTGCGCGAACCAAGCCCGACAACCCTTACTACCAAACTGCCCGCGACATTGCCTACAAGCTCACTCAAAAGGGCTATGGGGTTATCACCGGGGGCGGACCAGGTATCATGGAGGCCGCCAACAAAGGAGCGAAGGAAGGCGATGGCACCTCCGTGGGACTGAATATCGTTCTGCCGTTCGAACAGCATGGAAACGAATTTGTGGATCACGACAAAAGCATCAACTTCGATTACTTCTTCGTCCGCAAAGTAATGTTCGTGAAATACAGCCAGGGCTTCATTGTAATGCCAGGTGGCTTTGGTACACTCGACGAATTCTTTGAAGCGATAACCCTCATCCAAACTGATAAAATCGGCCGATTCCCTATCATCCTGGTGGGCAAATCGTTCTGGGGTGGACTTATTGAATGGATTCAAGCTACGTTGTTGGAAAGCGCAAAAAACATTTCTCCCAACGACATGTTCCTTTTCAGCTTGGTTGACACCGCTCAAGAAGCGGTTGAGGAAATTGACAAATTCTACTCCGAGTATTTGCTGAAGCCAAACTTCTAGTACGAAAACCTTTTCCGCTGCTTCGCGTACACCGCGGAATGGAAATGCACATGAAACCTGCTCATTCAATAATCCTTATTCTGGCGCTGCTTGTTGGTAGCTCAGCTTGGATGTTGCGCACCGATGGCAGCTCGCCTTCAGCAAAACTACCGGCGATAAGTGTTGAATCGAGGTACGACTTCATTCAGTACGACAAAAACGTTCTGCACATTGAAAACCCCGAGCAACGATGGAATGCGCTCTTCGACCGTTTCGAAAAACTGGCATTCGAAGGCGAAGGAAAAATTTCGATCGTGCACATTGGTGGTTCGCACGTGCAAGGCGGATTTCTAACAGATAGACTCCGTTCCAATTTCTCTTCACTTGTATTCAATGCATCCGGCGAAAGAGGCTTCGTATTCCCCTATGAAATGGCCAAAACCAACAGCCCCAAATCCATTCAGTGCAAATGGTCGGGCAATTGGACAGGTTGTCGAAACAGCGTGAGCGGATCGGATTGTTTGTGGGGACTTTCCGGTATCAACGCCACGTGCAACGATGCAAAAGCATCGGTGAGTATTTCATCTTCGCGCCCTGATAGCACCTTATACACCTTCGAAAAAGTTCGCATCTATTACGACTGCAGCAAAAACGTTCAACTCGTGCTCGACACCAATGTATCGATTCTAGGTCTCTTCACCGACACTCTGGGTGGATACACAGAATACTCCTTCACGCCGGCAGTGAGTGCATTGAACTTCGGTTATACCATGAAAGACGACTCACTTCCCGGTTATTTCACACTTCAAGGTGTTTACCTCGGTGAGTCGGCCAATGGCATCACGTACAATGCCATCGGCGTTAACGGAGCCAGCACACGCAGCTATTTGAAGTGCGAACGTTTCGACGAACACTTGCAAACCTTGCATCCCGACTTAGCCATTTTCGGTATCGGAATCAATGACGCAAATGTGCCTGCCGGTGACTTTGATGCTGCGCAATACGAAGCCAGATATGACTCACTCATCGGTCACTTCCGATTTGCAAATCCGAATGCCTGCATTCTGTTTGTGACCAACAACGACACCTACTACCAGAAAAAATACCCCAACAAGAATGCGATTGCCGTGCAGGAAGTGATGTTCAAACTCGCTAAAAAATACGATGGCGCTGTTTTCGATTTGTTCGAGGTAATGGGCGGACTTGGTTCCATCAATGAATGGGAGCGCGCCAGCCTCGCAGCCTCTGATCGCGTGCACCTGAGCCGAAAAGGCTACGAATTACAAGCCGATTTAATGTCGTATGCTTTTCAAAAAGCACTAGGCGATTATCTCGATAAAAAATACAACTAGACCCAAATGAGTTCGTTCATCGCTCTGCTTTCTCCTGCAAAACTGCTCGACGACCAAACACACTACCCCAACATTTCGTGCACCGACCTCGTGTTTGCCCAGGAAGCCGCTGAACTCGCTGCATTACTAAAAAAACTATCGCCCGACAAGCTCGGCGAATTAATGGATATGAGCTCGGCACTTGCCTCGGAAACTCACGCCCGATTTCAACAATGGCAACTCCCCTTTTCACATCAAAATGCCCATCCGGCAATGCTCATGTTTAAGGGTGAAGTATACAGAGGTTTGCAAGCGCAAGAACTCAACCCCAAACAACTCAATTACGCTCAAAAACACGTTCGCATACTGAGCGGTTTATATGGCATTTTAAGACCCCTAGACTTGATAATGCCTTATCGACTCATGATGGGCACACCATTCGTCGTTGACAAGAAGACACCGAACCTTTACGCATATTGGAAAAGCAAAATCACTTCAAATCTTCAAGCGGATCTTGGTAAAAAAACCAGCATCATTAACCTGGCCTCTCAAGAATACTTCAAAAGCATTGATACAACCTTGCTCAACAACCGCATCATTGAATGTGAGTTCAAAGAGAAAAGAAACAGCAAGTATGTAACGGTAAACACATATTCCAAATTGGCACGCGGCAAAATGGCCCGATTCATTATCGACCATCAAATCAAAAACGCCGATGACATCCGTGCCTTCGATACCGATGCATACAGCTACAACGAGAGCCTTTCCAGTGCCGATCGTTTCGTGTTTACCCGATAGTTATTTTTAACGAGTGCTTTAAACGAATCTTCGTTTCTTTACGACCTCATTTCAATAACTATTCTATGAAAAAATTCATTCTAGCATCTATTGCATTTGTTGCAGTATTTCAGTTAAACGCCCAAGGCTTTAAAACCCGCAAAGACAGCGTTTCATATGCTCTTGGTGTAACCATGGCAGAAACACTCAAAAAAAGCGGCATCAGTGAGTACAATGAAGACCTGGTCAAAAAGGCAATTTCAGAACACCTCAATGGCAAAGGCGCTTTCGATGCGATGACGGCCGATAAAATTTACAAAGAAGAAAGCAAGAAAGTGGCCGACAAAAAAGCCCTCGAAAACAAAAAAGCAGGCGAAGCTTTTCTTGCGGAAAACAAGAAAAACAAATTGGTGAAAACCACTGCCTCCGGACTTCAATACAAGAACACACAAGAAGGAACAGGAATTCAACCCGATGGCAACGACAAGGTCACCGTTCACTATCACGGAACGCTCATCGATGGAACCATATTCGATAGTTCAGTGCAACGCGGAACACCTGCTACATTTGGCCTCAACCAGGTAATTCCGGGGTGGACAGAAGGTTTGCAGTACATGAAAGAAGGTGGCAAAACCATCTTCTACATTCCCTCTGAACTTGCTTACGGCTCGCGCAGTCAGAACAAGATTCCAGGTAACTCCGCTCTGATTTTCGAAGTTGAATTAATCAAAGTAGAACCAGTTGAAGGCACAGGAGCAGCGAAGCCCGCAGCTCCTGCACCTAGCGCTCCTGCTAAAAAATAAAAGTACTTTTCAAGATTTAAAAGGCTGCCTAGGCAGCCTTTTTTCTTTGTAACAAAAATGACTGTACGAAACTTATATCTCGTCTTTCTTTGCCGCTCAATCTGACAATTGTCAAACAAGAGACAGTTCAATCCATTATTACATTTGACCCATATTCAACGCTATGAAAATCGAACAAATCTATACGGGCTGCCTGGCTCAAGGAGCATATTACATTACCAGCAACGGAGAGGCTGCCATTATTGACCCCTTGAGGGAAATACAACCTTACTTAGACCGTGCAGAAAGAGATGGCGTGAAGATCAAATACATTTTCGAGACGCACTTCCATGCAGACTTTGTATCAGGCCATATCGACTTGAGCAAGGCAACCGGCGCTCCTATTGTTTTCGGACCAACTGCACATCCTGCATTTGACGCCACAATTGCATCCGACGGTCAGGAGTTCAGTTTAGGAAATATCACCATCAAAGCACTGCACACTCCGGGACATACCATGGAAAGCACCGTTTATCTGCTAAAGGATGAGAATGGTAAAGACCACTGCATCTTCTCGGGTGATACCCTTTTTCTAGGTGATGTAGGCCGCCCTGACTTGGCTCAGAAAGCAGCACACATGACACAAGAAGAGTTGGCTGGAATGCTTTACGACAGCTTGACCAATAAGATTTTACCGCTCGCTGATGATGTCATCGTGTATCCTGCTCACGGCGCCGGAAGCGCATGTGGTAAAAACATGATGAAGGAAACCGTCGACGATTTGGGCAATCAGAAAAAAATCAACTACGCATTGAATCAACCGAGCAAAGAAAGCTTCATCCAAGCAGTTACCGATGGGCTCACCGCTCCTCCTGCCTACTTCCCAATGAATGTAGCCATGAACAAACAAGGCTACACTTCATTCAATGAGGTTATGAGCAACGGCATGAAGGCCCTTACTCCCGACGAGTTTGAAACGGTTGCAGAAGCATCCGATGCACTGATATTGGACACTCGAAGCGCTGCCGAATTCCACAATGGTTTCGTTCCGAACTCCATCAACATTGGCCTCAACGGTGACTTCGCGCCTTGGGTAGGTGCCATGATTGTGGATGTGAATCAAAAGCTGCTTCTGGTAACAGACCCAGGCAAAGAACAGGAGGCCATTACGCGATTGAGTCGTGTCGGATTCGATCAAGTTCTCGGTCATCTCGCCGGCGGATTTGCAGCATGGAAAAACAGCGGGAAAGAAATCGATACCATCGTGCGCATTACAGCTTCTCAATTCGAAGGTGAATACGTGCATGGAAAAACAAAAATTGTAGACGTGCGCAAGTGCAGTGAGTTCAGCAACGGTCACGTTCCGGATGCTGAAAACAACACGCTATCCGATATCAACCTGTGGATACAATCCATCAATCCGAAAGAACACTTTTACCTGCACTGCCAGGGAGGATACCGCAGCATGATTGCCGCCTCTATTCTTCAGGCCAGAGGTTATCGTAACTTCTCAGAAGTTGATGGTGGATACGGAGCTATCAGCAAAACAGGTATTCCCGTTGTAAAAGCAGTAGAAACGATTTAATAGGTAATAGGTATTAGGTGTTAGGTGCAGTCAACAGACTTAACACCTAACACCTATCACCTAATACCTGTCACCTAAACTTAACGCTTTTTCTTCCCCTTCTTAAATCCTCCGTCGCGGTCGCCGAATGACTTCTTGCGATCGAAGCCACCTTCTCTACCCTTGTTATATCCGCCGCCGCCGCCGCCGCCTTTGCGACCGTCGCCGCGGAAGCGAGTGCGAGGAATTCCTGCATCACGGTTGCCACGTGATTCAACGCGTACGGTGCGACCTCTGTACTGAGCGCCGTGGATCGTCTCCATGATCTTATCAACGACCTCATTCTTCACTTCGATAAGAGAGAAGGTGTTCTTTAAATCCGTCCAAGTGATATCCGCTGCATTGATTTCTGCATTCTCTGCGATAAACTCTTTGATCGTATTAAAATCAAAGCCATCAATACCACCTATGTTCATATACAACTTTACCACACCTGGAGCCAGTGCGCGACGATCGTCGTGCTGTGCGTTGTGGTTCAAATCAGGGGCATTGCGATAGTATTCTGCAAAACGATTGAACTCGATAGAAACAAAACGCTTGATAATATCTTCACGCGAGAGCTCCTGTAATTCTTCAAATACCTGGGGCAAATAACGCTCTACTGTTTTCTCGTCAACCTCTACATTGTGAATACGCTTCACCAATGCCATCAGTTGTTGCTCACACACGTCAAACCCGGTTGGTATTTGTGCCTGCGTGAATTTACGCTTTATGATTTTCTCAATCTCACGAATCTTATGCAATTCCTTGGTGTGAATGATTGCGATGCTCACACCGGTCTTTCCTGCACGAGCAGTACGACCGCTGCGGTGAGTATAGCTTTCAATCTCATCGGGCAAATTGTAGTTGATTACGTGCGTAACATCGTTCACGTCAATACCACGAGCTGCTACGTCGGTAGCAACGAGCATCTGCAACGAACGACTGCGGTAGCGCTTCATAACGAAATCGCGCTGCGCCTGCGACAAATCGCCGTGCAATGCATCAGCGTTGTAACCGTCTTTGATTAACGCATCAGCTACTTGTTGTGTTTCTGCCTTGGTGCGGCAAAACACGATTGCAAAAATATCCGGATTAAAATCCGCAATTCGCTTCAGTGCCAGGTAACGATCCTTTGCGTGGACTACATAGTACAAGTGCTCGATATTCTCGTTGCCCGAGTTTCGCTGACCAACAGTAACCTCATGCGGATTGCTCATGTAATTCTTTGCAATACGCTGCACCTCGTTGGGCATCGTAGCTGAAAACAACCACGTGTTTTTCTCATCCGGTGTTTGTGATAAGATCAAATCCAAATCATCCTTAAAACCCATGGTCAGCATTTCATCCGCTTCATCAAGCACCACGAATTCAATACGTGCAAGATCTACGATACCACGCTCAATCATGTCTACCAAACGACCGGGTGTTGCCACCACAATCTGAGGTCCCTTGCGCATCTCTCTGATTTGTCCTTCGATGCTTGCCCCGCCATAAATGGCTACAACGTGAGCGCCGCTCACATGCTTCGAAAAGTTGTGCAAATCACGCGTAATCTGCATGCACAACTCGCGTGTAGGAGCAAGTATGAGTGCCTGCGTGTGGCGTTGACTAAAATCGAGGAGATCGATTAACGGCAAACCGAAAGCAGCCGTCTTACCTGTGCCCGTTTGGGCCAAAGCAACTACGTCTTGGTTTCCACCAAGCATCACGGGTATAGCCTGTTCCTGGATGGGGGTCGGGTTTTCAAAACCCAGCTCGGATATAGCGCGCAAAACGGGCTTACTCAATCCGAGTAATTCAAAATTCATCATAAAATTAAATATTGGTTGTTAAGCCTAAGCCAATTGAATTGAACAACCATTTTCAGAAAAACTGCGCTACGCCGCGCGAACTGATGAAGATGTGAAGTAAAACCCGCCTGGAAAAGGCGCGCAAATATAGTGACGAATGATTAATGACCAATGACTAGTGAGCAATGACTGGTGACAGGAAAATTGAACGGAAACCTTGAGTGCTGTCTCCATTCGTCATTTGTCATTCGTCATTTGTCACTATAACCGAGCCACCAGCTCCTTGTACAACACATTCAACTTCGACTCGGCCTGACGCGCAGTAGCAATAATCTCTTCAACACTTAGCTTACTTAGATTGTCCGGATCGCAAGTATCGGTAATAACCGAAATGCAACAACACGGCAGCGACATGTGATTGCAAGCGATTACCTCAGGCACCGTGCTCATACCAACAGCATCGGCACCAAACATTTTAAGCATTCGATACTCAGCACGTGTTTCAAGGTTTGGCCCCAACACCGATACGTACACACCCTCTCTCAACTCCAATCCATTGCTCTTCGCAATGGCCTGCAACTTCTCGTTGAGCACTCTTGAATAGGGCTCTGACATATCCGGAAAACGCGGACCCAGCTCATCGATGTTGGGCCCCCTAAGCGGATTATCAGGCTGCATATTGATGTGGTCATTGATCAACATCAAATCACCCTTGTTGAACGACAGGTTGATTGCACCTGCTGCGTTTGAAAGCAAGACGTATTTCACACCGAGCATTTTCATGATACGCACCGGCATTACAACATCATCCATGCTGTGTCCTTCGTAGTAATGAAAACGGCCCTGAAAAGCCATCACCTTTTTACCACCCAGATTGCCGTAGATGAGTTTACCGAAGTGAAACTCCACTGTAGCTATCGGAAAATTGGGAATTACGTTGTAGCTGAATTGCTTTTCACACTCAATGGCATTGGCTAATTCGCCCAAGCCGGTTCCGAGTATGATGCCCACTTCAGGGGCGTTCATTCCTTTGGAGCGCAACCACTCAACGGTTTGCTCTAATTGCTCTAATTCTGTCATAGTTTAAAAAAAAGGACAACAAATGTAGTGTCGTACTATACCACTCGCTTGATAATTCTGAGCTTGTGCGTGTAGCTCGCCGTTTCACGATTAAAAATTCCTTGATGATCGAGCGCATCAACACGCACCTTTCCGGAGGCATGAATGACATCAACAAGCCCCTCTGAGTTGCGCAACACAATTCCAACATGAACGATGCGCCCTTCCGCATTATCGAAAAATGCCAAATCACCGATGAGTGTTTCTTCAATGAAAGAAATCGTTGTGCCCATTTCAGCCTGTTGGTACGCATCTCTCGGGATAAAAATACCATTGAGTCGAAAAACCAATTGTGAGAAGCCGGAACAGTCGATGCCAAGAATCGTTCTGCCTCCCCATAAATAAGGAGCATTCAGAAATTGATTTGCGCTCAAAGCGAAAGCTGCAACACCCGCCCTGGCGATGCTTTGCGCTGGCTCTACTCTCCAATGGGCTGGAACTCGCGCTGCAGCAGGCAACCAAATCGATGAACCATCGGCAGTCACGCAGTGTGATATCGGCGCTGACAACTCTTGGTATCCTTCAACATCGTCGGATTCTCCGAACTGTTTATTATCTATCCAGCCTTCATAGCCATCGGTAAACATGCGAACCATGGTCCATTTTTCTTGACGGTCCAAAATGCTTAACTCCTCTCCCATCAAGGCCTGGCTCACCATTTCACTTCGATCGGATGGCTCCTTTCTTAGCGGAGCGATTGCTACTTGTACCCTCTGTTTCATAAGCCAAAAATAACCGCACCACCCTGCCCATAATCTTCATTTTATGATCATCCAGCCGAAATTGCGCGCGAAGTATTCACGTTTGGGGATACCAAAGACAACGGGAGCCCCATTTTCCCATACGGATTTCGATCTATTTTCATTTTTTCACCCCTGATTTTCAACTCGCTAAAAATTTTTATCGATTTTATTTGGATTTTCATCTAAATCATTTATATCTTTGTCGGAGTTAAGCTGAATTTCGTCTTTCCCCTATTAAGGCAAATTCTCAATTATTTGTCAAACTAAAATCTAAACAAGATGAATTTATTTACAAATTCGTGTACAACCCTTGTTGGTGGCGTTGAATTGTTCAATGCCCGATTCCTGAATGCTCTCAAGGCATTGTTTTTATCTTTAATGCTTTTGCTATGGGGAGGGTCTTTTGCTAAGGCTCAATCTGACAGTACTGCTTCCGCGTCAACATCGACAGAAATTCGCAGCAATGACTCCGACGGCGACGACCACGATGGCGACGACCACGGCGACGACCACGACGACGACGGCGACGATGACGGCGACGATGACGATGACAATGATGGTGACGATGATGATGACGATGATGATGACGATGATGAAGTCGCAATTTGTCACCAGCTCGGAAACGGTGGTTCTATTACCATTTACGTTGACGAAGATGCTGTTCAAGCTCACCTGAATCATGGTGACTACTTGGGAGTATGCGACGATGGCGGAAACTATGAGGAGCCATGTGTATTGGTCCTTCATGTTCTTTGTCCACAAGACGTTACAGTTGAGTGCGGCCAAGAAGGCAACTTCGACCTGACAGGAACACCGGAAATTAGCGGTGAATTCTGCTTGGAAGAATTGCACGTTAACTTCGAAGACGCTGTTCTCTCTTGCGGTCCTTGCGGAAAGGTTATTTCACGCACATGGATTGTAAGCTTGGGCGAGATCGTTGAAGTATGTACTCAAATTATTACTTCACAAGACACTCAAGGTCCTGAAATCATCGGCCTTGAAAGCGAAATCAACGTACAGTGCCTCGAAGGCATTCCCGGCTTCCAGGAAGTAGGTGTAGTTGATGCTTGCAGCGGTGATGGTTCTATCCAAAACTGGAGCAGCCAAACCGGCTCTATTCAGAGCGAGTGCGTTGCTACAACTGCATTCGGTCCTGGTGCTGACTGGGCTGTGTGGTTGCCTACACTTTCATCTGCTTCAGGTGCAAACTTCGTATTTAACGCCGACGGCGGTCACTTCGACCAATTTGCCGACGGCTCTGCGCATTTGTATGGTACCGTAGTTAACACCGTGAATGCTTCTGAAGCGTTCATCGTTGACTTGTGGTTTGAAAACAAAGCTGATTGGGCTGCATGGTCTGGCGAAGGTCGTAACTACAAGAACGACTTGTTGCTTTCTTGCGCTACCGACAACCACGAAGCATGGTCTTACTATGAATTGGTTGGCGGCTTCTCTACCCTGACAGGTGCCGGCGCTTTGGAAGGCACAGAATTGTATATCTATCATATGCCTGTTTCATACTACTTCGGTTTCCAAATCGGTGTAGGCGCTAACAATAAAAATTGCGCAAACGGTATGTCTGGCTGGTTTACGTATGAAGGTTTCATGGGTGCTCAGCCTATCAGCGGTCACGGCGACGTAAACGTTGACCTTGAGTGCGAAGACATCAACCTTAGCAACTGTATCCACAATACTTCATTCACCTACTTCTACCGTGGTGTGGATGGTTGCGGACACGCTTCTATCGCTTCTCAGCAGATCAACGTAAACGACACTACAGCTCCTGTATTCACGAACTGTCCAGAGTCATTCACGATGGAATGCTCAGATCCTGCTGCTCCAGTAGCTGAAGGAATTGAAGCTATCGACAATTGCTCAGGTGATGTTGTTGTAGCATACCTCGGCGAAGTTGCTGAAGGCGATGCTTGCTTGACTACACTTACACGCACATGGTCTGCTACAGACATCTGCGGCAACCGCGCTACTTGCGTTCAGGTAATTACTGTTGTTGACACTACAGCTCCTGTATTGAGCAACCTTCCTGAAGGCGAAATCACAGTAGAATGTGATGCTGTTCCCGCTGCTGCCGGTGTTTCTATTGCTGACAACTGCGACCTGAACCCAACCTTGGTTTATAACGAAGAGCGTATCGATGGTAACTGTCCAGGATACTACACGCTTGTTCGCTCATGGTATGGTTATGATCAGTGCCAGAACAACTCATCAACCTACACACAAACCATCCATGTTCAGGACACTACTGCTCCTACATTCGATGCTTATGAATTCTATGCTCACATCGAGTGTGATCAGATTCCTGCTTTGATTTCTGCTACTGACAACTGCGGCGCTGCAACAGTTGAAGTAATCGAAGAAACATTGCAATCAGGTGGTTGCTTGGGTGTATTGTACCGTGTTTACCGTGCCACAGACGAGTGTGGTAACACTTCAGAAGCTCAGCAATTCATCTCTATCATGGACACTACTGATCCTGAGTTCGTAGGTCTTCCTGAAGAAAACACTGTCGAGTGCTCTGAAGTTGTTCTGAACAACGACGGCGGTGTAACTGGTTCTGACAACTGCGGTTATGAAGTAGTAATTACTTACAGCGAGCAGTATGTTGGTCAAGACGACGCTTGCCCTGAGACGTATGACATCATCCGCACTTGGGTTGCTACAGACTACTGCGAAAACCAGGCTACTGCTACTCGCACAACTCACGTTGAAGACACAACTGCTCCTGAGTTCGTAACCTTCCCTGCTGATATGACTATTAGCTGTGACGACGAAATTCCTGCTGTTGAATACCCAACTGTAGTTGACAATTGCGACAACGATGTTACCGTTGCATTGGGAGAGGACATGATGCCAGGCTCTTGCCCACAGAACTACACTATCTACCGTACATTCCGTGCTTACGACAACTGCATGAACGAGCGTGTTGAAACTCAAACTATCACTGTAGTTGATGAAACAGCTCCAGTATTCGAAGAGCAAAACAACCAGTTTACCTACGAGTGCAACACCGAGATTCCGGTTACTACTCCTGTAGCAAACGACAACTGCGGTGAGGTTACTTATTCTTACGCTGATTCTAACAACGAAGGCAACTCTTGCTACTATACCATCAGCCGTGTATGGACTGCTACTGACGAGTGCGGTAACTCATCTGTATTCACTCAGTACATCAACATCCAGGACACTACTGCACCTGTTATCAGCGGAGCAAATCAAATCGATCGTTCTTGCGATGACTATGCAGGTATCTATGTAGAAGCTGCTGACAACTGCAACGAGTACAACGTAACATATTTTGACGACATGGTATCTGGCTCATGCGCCGGTAACATCATCCGTCACTACACTGCTACTGACATCTGTGGAAACGCTTCAGCTGAGTTCATCCAAATCATTCACTTGACTGATGTTGTTGCTCCTGTGATTGTTTCACAAGACGAAAACATGACTGTAGAGTGCGGTAGCGAGTATTCAGTTTCTCCTGCTGTATTTAACGACAACTGTGATCAGGAATTGGATATCACTTCTAACTTCTCTTCTGAAACAGATGGTTGCACAACAGTTGAAACGTACACATGGACAGCTACTGACCAGTGTGACAACTCAACTACTGCTACTACTGTTGTAACTATTGTTGACACTACAGACCCATACTTCACTTCACTTCCTGAGAACGTTACTGTAAACTGTGACGAAACTCTCCCAGGCTTTGGTGAATATGCTGCTGCTGACAACTGCGACAGCGATGTAACAATCTCTGTAGAAGAGTCACGTATGGATGGTAACTGCCCACAGACCTACACTATGGAGCGCACTTACCGCGCTACAGATAACTGCGGTAACCAGGCTGTTGAAACTCGTTACGTTTACGTTGTAGATCAGTACGCTCCTTCATTCGAAGAGCAAGCTGCTTCATTCACGTATGAGTGTGGCGAAGAAATCGCAGTAGTTGAGCCTATCGCTAACGACAACTGTGGTGAAGTTTCTTTGAGCTATGTTGATGGCGCATTGGCTGGCAACTCTTGTGAAGGTGTTATCACCCGCACTTGGACTGCTTCTGATGAGTGTGGCAACAGCTCAACATTCAACCAGTACATTACTATCGTTGATACTCAAGCTCCTGTTGTGAATGCATTTGCTAATGCAATGGATATGCCTTGTGATGCAGTAAGCAACGAAATCATGATTTCTGCTGAAGATTGCAACGAAGTAATCATCACTTTCGAAGATCAGTATGTAAGTGGCGGTTGTGCAGGTAAAATCATTCGCACCTACAGTGTGAGCGATGCTTGCGGAAACGTAACTACCGGTTTGATCCAACAGATCATAACCCTGATCGACGTAACTGCTCCAACAGTTGCTGTTGCTCCTGCTGACGTTACCATCGAGTGTGGCGAAGAAATCCCTAGCTACTCTCCGGTATGGTCTGACAACTGCGCTGATGAATTGAATGTATCTGCAGCTTCAAGCACATCTGCTGACGATTGCACTACTATTATCTCTCAGAGCTGGACAGCTGCTGACCCTTGCGGAAACTCTACAACTGTATCACGCACTATTACTATCATTGACAGCACTGCTCCAGTGTTCACCTTCGTTCCTTCTAACGAAGAGCGCGATTGCAACGCTGACGATGTAGTGGCTTCTGCTACTGCTGAAGACATCTGCTCTGATGTGACTATCACTCATAGCGACGCGATCATTGGCGGCTTGTGCGCTGCTTCTTACAGCATCGAGCGTACTTACACTGCTACCGACGTATGTGGCAACTTCGTTACCTACACGCAAGTAATCAACGTATCTGACAACAATGGTCCGGTATGGGGTGAAAATCAGTCTTCATTCGTATACGAGTGCGGTTCTGAGGCGGGTGTTGTAACTCCGGTTGCTTCTGACGATTGCAGCGAATTCACAGTAAGCTATGCTGATGGTAATTCATTCGAATACGGTTGCACTACCGCATTTGAGCGCACTTGGTTGGCTGTTGATGCTTGTGGTAACTCTAGCATTGCATTCGTTCAGTACATCTCATTCGAAGACACTACTGAGCCTGTTCTCAGCGGCTGTCCTTCTGACCTGGTGTTGAACTGCAACGACGAAGTTCCTGCTGCTGCTGAAGTATCAGCTATCGATGGTTGTGACTCTGATGTTATGGTTAACTACCAAGAAATCATCATCGGTGATGCTCCTGCTGAAGGTTCAATTGCTGATTGCAACTTGATGACTCCAGCGCGTGCTGCCGGTAACCCTTGCGGTTATCCTTACGACTGGGCTATGGCTATGTTCAACATGCCTACTGCTCACCGTTGGTACGAAGTTGTAGGTGGTAACCTTGTACAATATCCTGGTGGTTCAATGCACCTGGTTGCTCAACTCGAAAACGTGTTGACTCCTGGTACCGGTTGGAACGTAGATGTATGGTTCAACGGCGGTTTGGATTGGGCTGCATGGTCTACTCAAAGCTTCCCAACTAGCTTCAAAGCTGACTGCGGTGGAAATGATGACAACTTCGCTTCATGGACTTACTTCTTGTTGCAAGCTGGTTCTGGTGCAGAGTTGAACGGTTACGGAAACTACTCAGGTTCTGTTATCAACCTGGTACACGCTCCGTCTAACAACTACTTCGGTTTCCAATTGGGTGATGGTGCTAACAACTACAACAATGCTGAAAATGGTTTCGGTGGTTGGTTCAGCTACAGCGGTTCATTCCGTGCCAATGCAAATCAGAACTTCGCTTCTGTATCTGGTGCAGGTGACTTCGCTTTCGAACTTGACTGCTGCCCAGACTACACTATCGTACGTCAGTGGACTGCTATGGATTGCTCAGGCAATACAAGCACTTGCTCACAGACCATCAGCTTCAGCGCTGACGCTGCTAGCAACGATGATGACGATGACAACGACGGTCAGTCGACTATCGACACTGAGGCTACTTCAAACGAGCGCCTCAGCAGCACTATCGCTGTAGCTCCAAACCCAGCTAACAACAACACTGTATTCACTTTCAAGTCGGCTTATGCTGCGAAGACTTCACTCGAAGTATTCGACATGACAGGTAAGAAAGTTGCAGATGTATTTATGGGAACTGTTGAAGCCGGTGCTTCATACAACGTGAGCTTCAACGTGAGCGACCTCGCTACCGGTGTTTACACGTATCGCTTGACTAATGGCTCTGATGTGAAGATCGATCGTTTGATCATCAACTAATAATCCATAGGTCAAAACCTAACTTGAACCCCTCTCGGAATACCGAGGGGGGTTCTTTTTTTCTACCAAATCCATCCACACAAAAAACGCCTTTTCTTCGACCAACCAATACATTCCCCTCACAAAGGCACTCCTATTGTTAATACTTATACCCTTTTTGTTAATTAATCGAGCGCCATAATCCAACGTTTCGTCTACATATTTGGCGCTATAATTTAAGTTAACCTAACATCCATTATTATGTATCTAAAGTACACCACTGTCATGGGATGTGTTTCTTTCCTTAAAAACTGGAAAAGCATATCTAACAAACTATCGCTTGTAGCGTTTGCTATACTAGCGATGGGTATGAGCAGTTCAGCCAATGGCCAATTAGCCATTTTGAATTGCCCTCCCGATGCCGTCCTCGAATGTGGCCAAAACGTGAACGACTTAACGCTCACCGGAACGCCCGTGCTAGACCTACTTGTTGGCGCAAGCGCTAATCTCACTCACTCCGACGCAATCATTACGTCAGGAAACTGTGCTACGATTATTGCGCGCACTTGGACAGCAGAATTGGAGGAACTTAGTGGTTCACTTGGCTCTGTTACATGCACTCAAATCATTTCTGTACTGGATACTCAAGGCCCTGTTATCACTGGAATTGAAAACGGCATTACAGTAAGTTGTATTGATGAGCTGCCTGCTTTCTCTGTTGCTTCGGCATCAGATGTATGCTCAGGTGAAACCTCTGTAGACAACTTTCAAAGCGGCGTTGGATATGAATACACACGTTGTACCCTCACTACAGCCTTCGGTCCAGGTGCCGATTGGTCGCTGTGGTTGCCAACATTGGCCGAAGATGGTGAGACCGCGGGAGCTAATTTTGTTTTTGCTGCCCCAGGTGGTGTAGTTGAGCAATACAGCGATGGCACTGCTCACATCACAGGAACTCTAGTGAACACAGTAAATCCGGCTCAGCAATTTGCAGCCAATTTGTGGTTGAAAAACCGTCGCAACTGGACCGACTGGTCAGCCTTGGGACGCGACTACAAAAACGACCTAAACCTGGCGTGTGCAACGAACAGTCACGAAGGTTGGGATTACTACGAGCTAGCAGATGGCTTCTCAACATTGACTGGCGCTGGCGAGTTGGCCGGCGACATCCTTTACTTGAACCACCAGCCTCAAAATTATTATTTCGGCTTCCAGGTAGGAACAGGTGCTAACAACAAAAACTGCAACTTTGGTATCTCCGGATGGTTCAGCTTCAACGGCTTCCTCGGCAGCCAAGCTGTATCAGGCAATGGCGACATTAACTGCGATGCACAATGTTCTCCTCAATTGACAGAATGTCCAAACAGAACTACCGTAACACGTTTGTATCGCGCTATTGACGCTTGCGGACGTGCTACTGTTGAGACGCAAGTTATCGAAGTAAACGACCAAATCGCCCCTGTATTCACTAACTGTCCGCAAGCCATTACCATTGAATGCAATGATGCTGTTCCTGCAGTTGCGTCAGATCTAACTGCAACAGACAACTGCTCAGGAGATGTAACTGTAACTTTCGAAGGTGAAACAGAAAGCGGAAGCCTTTGCAACCGTACCATCACTCGTACATGGTCTGCTGAAGATGCTTGTGGCAATCGCAGCTCATGCGTTCAATATATCTACATTTTGGATACTCAAGCTCCTGTGCTCATTGGCTTACCAAGTCAAGAAATCACAGCTGAGTGTGACAACATCCCTGCTGCGAGCACTGTAACAGCTACCGACAATTGCGATGAAAGTGTTACCGTAACTTTCAATGAAACTACAACTCAAGGCGAGTGCCCTGGTCAGTATACCATTACTCGCACTTGGTCGTCAATGGATGACTGTGAAAATTACAGCGAATTCACACAAACTATTTCCGTTGAAGACACGACTGCTCCGGTATTCGATGCATATGAAATCTACATCAGTATTGAATGCAACGAGCAACCAACGATCCCTACTGCCACAGACAATTGCGGCATTGCAACCGTAACTGAACAAAGTGAAGTTTTGAACTCAGGTGGATGCTTGGGTGTATTGACAGTAGTTTATCGTGCTACCGACGATTGCGGTAACTATTCTGAAATCACTCAGTTTATCTCTATTCTGGATACCACTGCCCCAACACTCATGAACGTTCCGGCAGAGACTACTGTAGAGTGCAACACCGTAGCAATGAACGAATCTGGCGATTATTTCGGTCAGGGTGATGTTTATGGCACTGATAATTGTGGTTACGACGTTGTTATCAGCTACAACGAGGTTGTAGTTGCAACAAACGATGATTGCGATGCTTCATTCGACATCATCAGAACTTGGATTGCAACAGACTATTGCGAAAACGAATCTTCAGCTTCGCAAACAGTTCACGTTATTGACAGCACTGCTCCTGTTTTGACTATCCCTGCTAACTACACCATCGAATGCGACCAAGAGGTTACGTTTGAACCGGCAACAGCTACGGACAACTGCAGCGCTTACACTATTTCTGAGACAGTAGATACCATCAACGGAAACTGCCCTAGCAACTACATAATCACTCGCACGTTCGTAGCAACTGATGCTTGCGGTAATGTCTCTGCTTCATTGGTACAACAGATCCAAGTTCAAGATTCTACTGCCCCAGTCTTCAGCGAAGGTCAACAGTCTGAATACACTTATGAGTGTGGTTCGGAGATCCCTGTTATTGAGCCTTCTGCAACTGACAACTGCGCCTCAGAGCTTAGCGTGACCTACAGTGATAGTCAGGCGGAAGGCAACTCATGTTCAAATTTGACTACAAGAACATGGACGGCTGCCGACGAATGTAACAACACCTCTGTGTTCGTTCAATACATCTATGTAGTTGACACTACCGCTCCTGTGATTACAGGTGCGAACAACATTGAACGTCCATGTGATGACTACGCAGGCAATTACGTTACTGCTTCAGACATCTGCAGCGAATACACTATCACATACGAAGATGTGCTGGTTTCGGGTGGCTGCGCAGGCAATGTCATCCGCACTTATACCGCTACCGATGTATGTGGCAACGCTTCTGCTCCTTTCATTCAAATTATTAGCTTGCAAGACATCAGCGCACCGTTTATCGTTAGCCAAACTCAGAACTTCTCTGTAGAATGCGACGAGGAGTACAGCGTTAATCCTCCTGTGTTTGCAGACAACTGTGACGACGAATTGGAGATCGCTTCTAACGTAGCCAGCAGCACTGACGAAGCAAATTGCACAACTGTTGTAACCTACACCTGGACAGCCAATGACAACTGCGACAACGAAGTAACTGCAACGACCGTTGTGACTATTTCAGATACTACCAATCCAGTATTCGGACCATTTGAAACCGAGATCACCATTAGCTGTGATGAGGCTATTCCAGCCGTTGTTATTCCAACCGTTACCGACAATTGTGATACTGAAGTGAACGTTTCAGTTTCTGAAGATGTATTGCCAGGCAACTGCCCTCAAGCATACACTATTTACCGTGTGTTCAGAGCAATCGACAACTGTGGCAATCAAGCGGTAGAAACTCAAGTGATTAACGTTGTTGATGAAACTGCTCCTGTTTTCTCAGAAGAGAATACAAATCAATTCACCTACGAGTGCAGCAGCACCATTCCGGTAATTGAACCAGTAGCAAGCGACAACTGCAGCGAGCAAATTACTTTCAACTACACCGACAGCGCTGTTGAAGGAACCTCTTGCAACAGCCAATTTGTACGTACTTGGTTTGCAACTGATGAGTGCGGCAATACCAGCACATTTGCTCAAACCATTAACCTGGTTGACACAACTGCACCGGTAATTACTGCCGAAATCCAAATCAGCCTCCCATGCGATCAGTCAGCAGGCATCTATGCTACTGCCACAGACAACTGCAGTGAATACTCAATTACATACACAGACGTATATGTTTCGGGCGCTTGTGCCGGCAGCATCATGCGCACCTACGTTGCTACAGACATTTGCGGTAATGAAAGCACTTCGGTTATGCAGTTTATTTCATTAACCGACGAAGTTGCTCCGGTGGCTGTTGTTCCATTCAGCACCATTTCAGTTTCTTGTGACGAAGAGCTTCCAGCATTCAACCCTGAGTTTACTGACAACTGCTCTGACGACCTGCAGATTACTTTCATGAATGATTCAGTTGTACCTGGCGATTGCCCGGCATCGTACACCGTAATCCGTCGCGCAATGGCAATGGACGACTGTGACAATACTGCAATAGCCACGCAAACAATTGTCGTTACTGACTCTGCTGCTCCAATCTGGGAAGAGCAAAGCTCAACCTTCACATACGAGTGTGGCTCGGAGGCTACTGTAGTCACTCCTGTAGCCAACGATAACTGCAGCTCTATCAGCTACTCTTATACTGATGGCACTGCAGAACTAATCGAATGTGTATCGCGTTTCTCTCGCAATTGGATCGCTACAGATGCTTGCGGCAACATAAGCAGCGTGTTTTCACAGTTGATACAGTTTGAAGACACCACTGAACCAGTCCTTTCAGGATGCCCTTCAGATGAAGTTCTCGCTTGTGACCAAACACTGCCTTCACCTGCAACAGTAACTGTTACTGACGCTTGTGATGATAATGTTACTGTCGATTACCAAGAGTTTTACTTCGGTGATGTTCCAACTCCCGGATCAATTTCTGATTGTGATTTGATGACACCTTCACATGCATCCGGTGGCAACTGTGGTGTAGAAATAGCAGGCAACGACATTGAGTGGGCTATGCAGCTCATGGGATTGCCAACCATGCACCGCTATTACCGCGTGACAGAGGGTGACCTCGTTCGTTTCGAGAACTCAATCGTAATCAATGCAACATTGGTTAACGTGCTTGACGCAACCAGTGGATTCAATGTGCAAGTTACATTCGATGGTGGCTATGATTGGGCTGAATGGTCATCACTTCCTTTCCCAACTGGCTTCAAGGCTGATTGTGGTGGTGAGGAGGAAAACAATGAGTCATGGTTGTACTACATCCTTCAAGGCGGCGAAGGTGCTGAGTTGACTGGTTTTGGCGCATATGCCGGATCACTCATCAACTTGTCTCATGCCCCTGCCAACAATTACTTCGGATTCCAGTATGGTAATGGAGCCAATAACTACAATGGTTCTGACGAAGCTTTCGGTGGCTGGTTCAGCTATAACGGATTGTTCCAATATGGTGCGAGCAACCAACCGACAACTATAAATGGTGCCGGTGACTTTGCATTCGACCTCGATTGCTGCCCGGATTACTATGTAGTTCGTCAGTGGACTGCTTCTGATTGCTCAGGCAACACAACATCATGCACCCAAACAATTACTTACGATGGAACAACACCAGCAACTGGCGGTTCTGTAAGTGGAAGTGGTGCAATTACTGAAGTAACTGTTGAAGGAAAGATTAGCGACATTTCTGTTTATCCTAACCCTGCACGCGCAACTGCTACGTTCACATTCAAGGCGGCTAAGAGCGGAAAGACTACCCTCGAGGTTATTGACCTCAGTGGCCGTAAGGTTGCTGATGTGTATTACGGAATAGTTGAATCAGGATCTGAATACATTGTTTTGTTTGACACAGAAGTATTGGCTACAGGTATCTACATGTACCGATTCACCAATGGTGATGAGGTTCAAATGAAGAAACTCATTGTAAACAAATAGACACAACTGATTTTAAAAAAGCCCCCGATTTCGGGGGCTTTTTTTTTTGCACAAAACCCAACTCCTAACAGCCATCAAGTGAACCCTTGAACAATGTCACTTTCCATTGATTGGTAAATGCCGCAGATACATTTGTCGGATTCTTATGCGCCTTCATCTTCTCAGGTGCATAGAAGACAGATCTAACAAATTGCATTAATTAAATCCAAACCAATGAAACATTTTACAACGTTCACCAAAATGGTGACGAGCGATCGTCTCGTCAACATTTCAAGGGCTGCTGCTACCAGCCTCCTTTTATTGCTCCTCGGATGGGGCGTTAGCTTTGCACAAGGCGAAGACCCCTCTGATCTTCTCGGTTCAATCATTTGTCCGGCCGACATTCAAATCCCCTGCGGAACAGACTTAGAAAATTGGGATTTGGTTGGTTACCCCACAGTAATCAACAGCGCTCAATTACCGGTAGCTCTGACCTTCAGTGATGACGTAATCTCTAATGATGGTTGTACCTACATCATAGCTCGCATTTGGCTAGCTTCATTTTCTGATTCGTATCCTGGAGCGGTATCGTATACCTCTACATGTACACAAACGATTACTGTTTCGGACAATCAAGCTCCGATTATAAGTGGCGTAAGTGCACGTATAGATGTGCAATGCTTGGAAGATGCTCCTGACTTTGCCAATGCAACAGCCTTGGACGCATGCTCAGGAGTAGAGTCGGTAAGCTATTTCGAAAGTCATTCGGGGCGCATTGACCAAACATGTGCCTTGACTACAGCAGTAGGACCAGGTGCTGATTGGGCCATATGGCTTCCCGTATTGGCCGCCGATGGAGTAACTACCAACGCAAATTTCGTTTTCGATTCAACAGGTGGAACCTTTGAGCAATACACAGACAATACAGCGCACTTGTTTGGCAGAATAGTGAACACGGCAAATCCCGATGAGGCATTTGCTGTAGACCTTTGGTTTCAGTCCAGGCTCGACTGGAATGCTTGGAGCGCCTTATCGCGTGGCTACAAAAATGATTTGGGCCTGGCCTGTGCTACCAATGCGCATGTTGATTGGTCTTATTACGAATTGATAGGAGGCTTCTCTACCCTTACCGGTGAAGGTTCACTAAGCGGCGACATTCTCAATCTTTACCACTTACCCACCAACTACTACTTCGGCTTCCAGGTTGGCGTAGGAGCGAATAACAAGAATTGCAACAATGGCATGTCCGGCTGGTTCACTTACAATGGCTTTGTAGATGGCGCTCCAGTAAATGGCAACGGTGATGTGAATGTAGATATGGACTGCGGCACGAATGACTATAGCTGTCCCAACGACGACTCATACACTTACTTGTACCGCGCGCAGGATGACTGTGGAAACATCGCAATCGCCAATCAGCAGATAGTTATCTTGGACACAACTGCACCAACGTTTGACAATTGTCCTAGCAATGCGATCATTGAATGCGACCAGGAAGTGCCCGCAATTCCCGCCAATATTTCAGCTCACGATAATTGCATTGGCGACGTAACAATTGAGTTTGTGGGCGAATCGATTGAAGGAAATGACTGCAGTCGAATTATAACGCGCACATGGTCGGCAACCGACCTATGCGGAAACCGAAGCTTTTGCACATACACCATAACTGTGCAAGACACGAACGGACCAACGTTGTCTAACCTGCCTGATGCTGAAACTACCATTGAATGCGACAACATCACTGCTGCTGCAATGGTGGATATTAACGACAACTGCGACCCGAGTCCGGTTTTGAACTTTAGTGAGGAGATTGTGCCTGGCAATTGCCCGGGGAATTATACCATTTACCGCTACTGGTCAAGCTACGACCGTTGCGATAACGCCGGTGCTTCATTCAATCAAACAATACACGTTCAAGACACTACTAATCCGGTATTCGACGACTATGAATTCTACACCTATGCAGCATGTGATCAACTTCCTGACACGATCTCTGCGCATGACAATTGTGGTGGTGTTCAAGTAAGTGTAATAGAAGAGCAATTGAACTCAGGTGGATGCCTCGGAGTGCTTTATAGAAAGTACCGCGCAACAGACGCGTGCGGAAATTATACAGATGCCATACAGTACATCGCGCTTATCGATAATACCCCGCCAATACTAGTTGGGTTACCGGTTGACAACACGGTAGAATGCAGTGAATTCGTTAGTGAAAACAATGGTGGCGTAAGTGGTTCTGACAATTGCGGTAATGCAGTGGTCATAAGCTATTCTGAGCAAATTGTGGCTACTGACGATGACTGTCCGGAATCTTACGACGTAATTCGCACATGGGTTGCAACGGACTATTGTGAAAACCAAAGTACAGCAACTCGAACCACACATGTCGTGGACACAACAGACCCGTGGTTCGAACAATTCCCTGCAAATCTTGAAATAGAATGCAGCGCGGAAGCACCCGCAATCATTTATCCAATTGCCTATGACAATTGCGACAACGAAGTTGAGGTCGTCCTTGCCATCGACACACTCGAGGGAAATTGCTCAGGAAACTTCACTGTTTACCGCACATTCCGTGGACACGACAATTGCGGAAATCAAGTAATTGAAACGCAAGAGATAAACGTTTGGGATCGCACAGCACCTTCTTTTGAAGAACAGAACAATCAGTTTACATACGAGTGTAACTCAACTATTCCTGTTGTGCAACCAACAGCTTACGACAATTGTGGTGAAGTTTCATTAAGCCATGTTGATCTTACTCCTGAGGGCAACTCCTGCTTTAGCTCATTCGTTCGAGTTTGGACTGCAACCGATGAATGCAATAACAGCTCGTCGTTCAGCCAATACATCCACATTCAAGACACAACTGCTCCCGTGATTAGCGGCAGCCCAGAAACCACCCGTCCATGCGACGACTACATGGGCACATACGTTGCGGCAAGCGACCTCTGTAATTCCTATGAAATCAGCTACACAGATCAATACTTTTCCGGATCATGCGTGGGCAACATCATGCGCACCTATCTCGCAACAGACAGCTGCGGCAACACATCCACACCCTTCATTCAAATCATTCATTTGACTGACGATGTAGCTCCTATCGCTACCTAT
>CALQJP020000001.1 GCA_943330925.2 Chryseobacterium gleum | reverse complement strand
AGTACTTCTCATCGCAAAACTCAAATGGATTGGGGTGACTCTTGAGCAATTCCTGCTTGAGGCTTTCCAAATCGGCTATGAGATCACTTCTGTAAAAAAGCGAATCCAATCGCATCTGCGCTGCTCCCGTTGCCGCCAACAGAACCCCTACTATGACGCCAAGTATCTTGCGCATTTATTCTTGATTCCGTTTCTTAACCATGGTTAGAATGGTGGCCAATGCTACTGTTTCCCCTGTTTCATCATAAACATCAACCAGAAACTTCACAATGCCCTTTGCTATATCTTCGGGCGTGCGCTTTTCCTGATCCACCTTTTCTTTCACCGTGAAGCGAACCCCCAAGGTCATTCCGGGATAGACCGGCTTGGTGAAGCGTGCTTCATCCAATCCGTAGTTCAATAACACCGGTCCTTTTTTAGGGTCAACGAACAACCCAGCGGCCTTCGACAATACGAAGTAGCCGTGAGCCACTCTGCGCTCGAAGATGGTTCCTTCGAGTGAAGTAGCATCCATGTGAGCATAGAAATTGTCGCCACTCACGTTGGCAAAATTCACGATATCGGCTTCCGTTACGGTATGCTTGTGAGTAAAGACCGTGTGACCAATTTGCAGGTCTTCAAAATGCTGTCTGAACAAATGTGGTTCTGCTTCGGGCTGGTGAGCTCCGTATTGATAGACGTGTGTGATGGCCGTCAACGTTGTGGGCGACCCTTGAATAGCGGTGCGCTGCAAATAGTGCATCACGCCGCGCTTGCCACCCATCTCTTCACCACCGCCCGCTCGGCCTGGTCCGCCATGCACCAGCAAAGGCATGGGCGAGCCGTGACCGGTACTCTCCGGAGCACTCTCGCGATTCAACACCAAAATGCGTCCGTGATGCGATGCGCTGTCCAATACAAAATCGCGCGCTATGCGATTGTCGTGAGTGGTTATACTGCATACCAGTGAACCCTTACCCATTTTCGTCAATGCCACTGCATCTTCGAGTGTATCGTAGGGCATCAGCGTCGTAATCGGGCCGAATGCTTCTACTTCATGCGTAGCGGTTTTGTGGAATGGATCATTGTTGACGAGCAACATGGGCGATAGAAATGCGCCCTGCTCGTAGTTGGCATCTATTACGTCAATCTTCGAGGGATCGCCATATACCAATTCAGAATCTTCGCGTAACAATGCCAACTTTTCAAGCACATCGGCACGTTGCGATTGCGCGGCAAGCGATCCCATGCGCACAGCCTCGTTGCGCGGATTTCCTACAACTGTTTTGGCGAACGCTTTTCCCAAAGCAATTTGCACGTCTTCCAAATAGGATTCGGGCACAATCACTCTGCGAATGGCTGTGCACTTCTGGCCGCATTTTACAGTTACCTCCTTGCGAACCTCCTTGATAAACAAGTCGAACTCTTCCGTTCCCGGTGCGGCATCTTTTCCCAATACGGCCGCATTGAGCGAATCGGCCTCCATATTGAAATGCACCGACTCTTCTATAATCCGCGGATGCGATTTCAGTTTGCGTCCGGTAGAAGCACTTCCGGTGAAGGTCACTACATCTTGCGACATCACATGGTCCAACAGACCTTCGGCATTTCCGCAGATAAGCTGCAATGCTCCTTCGGGAAGAATACCCGAAGCAATGATGTCGCGAACTACTATCTCCGTCAAATAAGACGTAATGGTTGCGGGCTTAACAACAGCCGGCATTCCTGCCAATAAATTCACCGCTATCTTCTCGAGCATTCCCCAAATCGGGAAATTAAATGCGTTGATGTGAATAGCAACCCCCTCGCGCGGCACCATGATGTGATGCCCCAGGAAAGTGCCTTGCTTCGACAACTTTGCCGTATCGCCATCTACATAATAGCGTTCATTCGGAAACTGCCTGCGCAATGAAGCGTATGCAAACAAGTTTCCTATCCCGCCATCGATGTCAATCCAACTGTCAATTTTGGTTGCACCGGTAGCATAACTCAATTCGTAATAAGCCGCCTTGCGCTCGTTGAGAAACATGGCCAATGCCTTGAGCATGCGGCCGCGCTCATGAAAAGTCATTTTGCGCAACACTGAGCCACCTATGGTTCTTCCGTATTGGAGGACATCGCCAAAATGAAGTCCTTGCGCGGTTGCCACACCAACAACTTCACCTGTAATTGCATTCGTTAACTGCTTTTCATTGCCTGAGCCAAATGCCCAATTGCCCATCACATAATTTTCAATACGCTTCATTTTGCTTCCTTGAGTTTGCCTGCGAATTTGCAGCACAAATGCACTCGGAAACGACTTTTAAGACTGTTGTTTACCAACAATTACCATAAAAAATCAAGAGCTTTTCTTTCGGTCTCCCTTCTTGCTGATGCTTCGGTTGAAACCTGACTCCCGATTCTTCCTGCTGTCCATATCGTCGCGAATTTCAGGCCTGGTTTTGTGCGATTGGCGCTGCTGTTTGCTTTGCTGGGTGTTGTTACCCTTACTCGTTTTCATATTACATGTTTTGAATAAAATTCTATCGAGATTCCAATAAAACCCGTGAGGCACCTCATCCTTTGCAATGACTCTGAGCAAGCATCCTGATGAGAGCCGTTTCGTTTATATTTGTTTGATAAACTTTTTCATTTTATGAAAACAGCGTGCTTGCTTTCCTTTTTGGTGATATCGCTCCATTCTTTTGCTCAGGGCGACAGAGAATTCATCTACGAGCAATTCAATAAAATTTCCGGATCGTGGGAAGGCTTCATGGAGTATACCGACGAAAGCGACAACACAACCAAGTTCAGTCTTCCTGCCAAATGCCAATCGGAATTCAACGGAACCAAGTGGGAATATGCCGTTCAATACGACCACGGACGCGGCGATATTACCGGCGGCAAAGGCGAATGCACCGTAAACGATGACGGCACCAAGATGAATTACGACGGCGTTATCTGGGACATTACATCCGTCGAAGAGCATGGCGACACTACCGACATTGTCATAGAAACGAAAGGCAAGGAAAAACGTCGCCCTACCGATTTGCGCCGCACCATCACTGTCACTGCCGTTTCCTTTTACATTACGGAAGAGGTAAGAACTGCAGAGTTTGGTCCGAACTACATCGTGCGCAACAGACACATCTTTCGCAGACCGGCGCGCTCGAAAGACTGATTTACCATTTCTTCTTCGTTTTTGTTGCTTGCCTTTGCGACATTTGCAGCCGCTAATTCATGCGCATGATTCAACTTAGCAAGCAACGATTCTTCCTCTATTTCAACGCTCATCCGTTGCGCGTAATCTTGTTGCTTGCATTATCCGTTCGTTTGCTCGCAGCCTTCTTTGCACCGGGCTATATGATGCACGACGATCATTTCCTGACCATTGAGCCGGCAGGCAGTTGGGCCGATGGAAAAAACTTCAACAACTGGCTTCCGGGCATTGGCAACAACAACGCACATCCTGAACCCATCAGTTTTTTTTACCTGGGCTTTCTTTACGTATTCTTCCTGCTGTTCCAGTCGCTGGGCATCGATCAGCCCGAAATACAAATGCTGTTGCTGCGCATCATTCACGCAGTATATTCATTGCTCACTGTGTATTTCGCTTATCGAATTACTGAGCTGCTGAGCAATCGAAAAAATGCGATTACCGTCGGTTTGCTGTTGTGTTTCATCGCCATTCTGCCCAATTTTTCCGTTCGCAACCTGGTCGAGCTGGTGTGCATGCCTCCCCTGCTGGCAGGTATGTGGCTATTGCTGAAACACGTGCCTCTTCAATCCGTTGCAATTGGTAAAATAAAGCTTGAAGCTCCTGTGGTTTCCGCGGGCCAACAGGTGAATTGGAACTATGTGATTGCCTCAGCGTTTCTGATGGGCCTTGCGGTTGGCTTCCGATTTCAAACGGGACTCTTCGTGGCGCTGACAGGCGTGGTGCTTGGTCTCCAAAGAAACTTCCGCGCGTTCGTTTTGTTCGGTGTCGTTTCATTTGTCGCTTTTTTCATCACTCAAATAGACGATGTGCTGCTCTGGGGTGGTGAGCCGTTTCAGCACTTGCGCGGCTACTTCGAATACAACAAGAAAAACGCGCTGAACTACCCTGGTTCTCCATGGGCCTATGTAAGCTTCATCGGGATTTTCATTTTACCTCCCGTTAGCATTTTTCTCACCACAGGTTTTTTCGCTTCATGGCGAAAAATCAGTATCGTTGTGCTTCCCACGTTAGGCTTTCTGCTTTTTCACATCCTCTACCCCAACAAGCAGGAGCGATTCATACTACCGGCCCTGCCCTTCTTTGTAATCGCGGGGGTTATCGGATGGAGCAAGCTATCGGAAAAATGGAAAGAAGCGCGATGGCACAGGGTAAGCTGGCAGCTCTTTTGGGCGCTCAACACCGTCGCAATGCTCACCCTGTGCTTCACCTACTCCAAGCAAAGTCGTGTTGAAGCGATGAACTATTTGTGCGATGCAGGCGATTGCAACAACTTCATTCTGGAGTTCACACATTCCGATCAGGGTGCCATGATGCCGCAGTTCTACAGCAACATCTGGACGAATTACTACTATTTCAAAAAAGGTGATCCGGTTGAAGGCACATTGAGTTTTGCATCGAACATCGCCATGGAAACAGAGCATGATGTAATGCCACGTCCGCTGCCCAATTACATTTTGTTCTACGACGATAAGGAACTTGACACACGGGTGGCAACCATGAAAAAGTACTACCCTACGCTCACCTACCGAACCACCATCGAATCGGGATGGTTCGATGAATTGCTGCATTCGTTAAACCCCAAAAACAGCCTGGAGAAAATTCATATTTACTCTACCGGCGAAGTGGTAAAACCTATAATCCCGCAGCCTTAGACGGCATGCCCGGTCTCAGCATCCCTTCGCTTGTATCCCCAATGGGCTGCTGAAAACGAATCGAGAATGGACCCTGTGTTCTCGCTGTGAGGCAATGTCTTCAAATGAAATTGAATGGTATCGAAGTCGCGCTCCTCGCTCGACAAAAAAGCATATCCCTTGAGCATGCCGCGCTCTACAAGCACATATGCGAGCTCTCCCGATTGTCGGCCTGCACATTCAACTATGTAGGAAGGATCGCGCGTGAGCATCGTCTGCAGCGATTGATCCAAAACTAAATTGTGCACATGAGCCTCCACCATTTCCAAGGAAGCGTCGAACATGGTCAATCCCAGAAAACGCTGATCAATTGAGAACTCGGATGCGAGCGCATACAGCCAGCGGCTCGCCTCTGCGAGCGATGCAAACGAACGAACCGAACCGGACACCTTACCTGCTGCCGTAGCTGCCAGGCGTGTATATCCGTTTTGATCGGCATATCGAATCACATGAGCCCGACGTGTTTTGCGCTTCTGGGCGCTATTGAATGGCGGCCAATACTTTCTTATTTCAGCGTCCTCCAGCAGCAAGGCTACCAACTCATTACCGGTAAGCTCAAATCCTATATCTCGCACATCACGCATGAACGATTGCACTCTCGCACTTTCTCCCTGCGTTGTAAAATGCTGACGAACCCGCTTCTTGATGTTGTTGGCTTTGCCTATATAGAGCGGCTTTCCTTTTTCATCGTACATGTAATACACTCCGGGCGCTTCGGGTAATCGCTGAAATACTTCCTCCGGCAAATTGGGTGGAAGAAATACTACACCGCTGTGCTTTGCCACCATTCGCTTAAACTCGGTTGGTTCTATGTGTGGCAACGTCCTCGTTAAAATTTCCGTAGCTACACGTGCGTCACTCAGCGCCCTGTGCGCGTTTTCATTCACCAAGCCCATCCAGTAGCAAATGGCATTGAGCCCATACGACTTTTCACCCGGAAATGCTTTGCGCGCCATGCGCATTGTGCAGATTCGAGGTGGATTCCAGTTGCGGCCTATTGCCGCAAACTCAGCGCGAATAAAAGAGTGATCGAAATTCACGTTGTGCGCAACGAAAATAGCGCCGTCAAAAAGCTCCTCCAATCGATCGGCTATCTCTGCAAAACTTGGAGCACCACGAAGCATTTCACCTGTAATGCCGGTAAGCCCTGTAATGAATACCGGCAAGTGCACCCCGGGATTTATCAAACTGCTGAACTCTTCTACAATGCGTTCACCATCAAACAACACAACACCAATTTCGATGATGCTGTTGCCCGAAGCATGACTGCCCGTTGTTTCGATATCAGTAATTGCAAAGCGCATTGGTGGCGCAAATTCGGACATCCATTCCGAACAAAGGCCTTTTTTGGTAACTTTATGCGGGTGTTAGTGCCACAATGACAGCCGGCGTTGGATGGCACTTCAATTGACAAGCGGCGACCAACTTATTTATATTCGTATTTCAATTTCATCCATGAACAAAATCACCATCGCAGCTCTCATTTTGGTTGGGAGCATCGTAATCGGATTCGTATCCTTCTACTTCTATGCAGCAGGCGTTCGCGACAGCGCCGTAAAAAATCAAGAAACCGTTAATGAAGCTTGGGGCAATGTGCAGAGCGCCTATCAACGCAGAGCCGACCTCATAGGCAACCTCGTGGAGACCGTGCGAGCGGCTGCAGAAAACGAGCGTGAAATACTCGTTGGCGTAACCGAAGCACGCGGTGGTATTCGCCACTACACCGACAGCGTTGGCAATCTTGTGGCCGAACAAAGCGCCAAGGTGAAAAGCGCAACTTCACCGGCTGAACTGCAGCAAAGCGACATGGTATTGATGAACACGTATCGCGGTTTTCGTGGATTTATGACCGAAAACTACCCTACCGTGCAATCGACCCAAAACTTCGCAAATCTGCAAGCGCAACTGGAAGGAACCGAAAACCGAATCAACACAGAACGCAATCGCTACAACGAATCGGTTAAAACCTACAACGCGCACATCCGCGGCACGTTCAAGAAAATGGGTTTGAGCCTTGTTGCATCTGAAGACGATAACTTCAAGGTGCGCGAAATGTTTGAAGCGAAAGAAGGAGCGGACGAAGCGCCAAAGGTCAAGTTTTAAAGACCGTATGAGCATCAACACACTCGAACTCCACCAACAAGTGGAAGCTGCCATCGAAGCGACTGAGCGCAATACCTCAGCGGAGCTTCGTGTGCATTTGGAAGAAAAATGCAGCGAAGACCCGCTCGACAGAGCAAGTTATATTTTCGAAAAACTGGAAATGCATAAAACAGCGGCACGCAACGGTGTGCTGATTTATGTGGCATTTAGCGATAGAAAACTCGCCATCCTGGGCGACGTCGGTATACACATGCATGTAGCCCCTGAAACATGGGAAAGCATCAAAAACCAAATGACGGCAGATTTTTCAACCGGTAACTATGCAGCCGGTCTTTGCACTGCCGTTGCCTCGGTTGGAGAACATCTAAAAAACTTCTTCCCTTACCATCGCGACGATCGCAACGAGCTTTCCAACAGCGTATCAACCAACCCCTTTAAATAATGATGCGCAACATACAGTATCGATTACCGCTAGTTGTTCTTTGGCTGCTGCTGGCAGCTATGGGTCAAGCTCAGTTAGCCGGTCAAGAATGTTTTCCGAAAAAAGAAAACAAGCTGGTTTACGATGTTGCTGACCTCCTTAACGAGGGAGAAGAATCCATGCTTGAGTCGATGCTGGTGTCGTTTGCAGATAGCACGAGCAATCAAATAACGGTGGTAATCGTGCCCGATTTATGCGGCATGGAAAAAGGCCAATTCGCGATTGAATTGGGAGAGGCATGGGGCGTTGGTCAAGCGAAGGAAGACAACGGCATTGTGATGTTGGTGAAACCTAAAACAACTGAGTCGAAAGGTGAGATATTCATAGCGGTGGGTCGCGGGCTGGAAGGCGCCATTCCCGACATTACCACCAAACAAATCATCGATAACGAATGTATTCCCTCCTTTAAAAACGAGGCGTATTACGAAGGTATTCAAGCAGGGGCAGCGGTGTTAATGCAGTTGGCGCGCGGCGAATACGACTCCGATGCGTATGCTTCGAAGCA
Organism: Chryseobacterium gleum; assembly: GCA_943330925.2. GTDB lineage: Bacteria > Bacteroidota > Bacteroidia > Flavobacteriales_D > Sanyastnellaceae > JAIBBG01. Next base: position 27,490 of record CALQJP020000001.1, on the reverse strand, counting down.
TACCAAGCGTAAAAAAAAAGGAGGACTCGGCATCGCACTTCTAGCCCTTTTGATATTTGCATTCGTATTCATTGCTAAAGCAGCTCAAACAAAACGCTACGCACAAACCAATCAAATCGGATTTTGGGCTGCATGGGCATTGCTCAATGCAGCCTCACGCTCTCATCACGGCTACTACAACAATTTCAGTAGCGGCAGAGGTGGCTTCGGAGGTTTTGGCGGAGGCGGTGGTGGAGGCGGATTCGGTGGATTCGGTGGCGGAGGTTTTGGCGGCGGTGGAGCCGGCGGCAGCTGGTAATTCACCTTTGCGCCGCAACGCGAAAGCAATAGAATGACATGAATGCTATTTAAAAAAAAACAATGAGTTTCGGAAAATGGATTGGCGGTGCGTTGGGTTGGGCTATGGGTGGCCCCATCGGAGGCATGATAGGGTTTGCGATTGGCGCAATGGCCGACGATAAATCGTTTAATGGTGTTCGCCAAGGCACCGCACAAACCCAATCGAACTACAAGCAGTACCGCCATCAAACACAATCGGGCGATTTTGCTTCTGCCCTGCTGGTTTTATCGGCAGCGGTAATGAAGGCCGACAATCGATTGCTTAAATCGGAACTCGATTTCATTCGCGACTTCTACACAAAACAATTCGGGAGTGCTGCCGCTGCGCAACACATGGGCGTGCTGAAAGAACTCTTGCAAAAAGACATTCCCTTGCGTGAAGTGTGCGAGCAGATTCGCTACTACATGGAACATCCCATGCGACTGCAACTCATGTATTATCTATTCGGGATTGCAAAGGCCGACGGCAACGTCGACAAGTCCGAAATGCACATGATTGAAACCATTGCGCAGTATCTGGGACTCAACAGCAAAGACTACGAATCGCTTAAAGCCATGCACTACAAAGACACCGAAAGTGCATACAAAATTTTAGAAATTGATACTGCTGCTTCCGACGATGAAGTGAAAAAGGCTTACCGTAGAATGGCCATGAAGTACCATCCCGACAAGGTGCGCGGCCTGGGCGAACAGCATGAAAAATCGGCCAACGAAAAATTCATCAAGGTGCAAGATGCCTACGAGCAAATAAAAAAAGACCGCAATATGAAGTGAGTAACTTGTTGAAAACACATTTCACTTCCTTCTTTCAATGCGTTTTATTTTTGTCATGTAAGTGAACAACTTACAAAATAGTTTTTAGTTTTTCAGTTTAAGCCTAAAAGCCCTGCTAGCGAGTGGGGCTTTTTGGTTTTCATTCGAATATGAAAAAAACGTACATTCGTATTAAACCACGACCTCATGAAAACTCCTGTACTTATTGCATGCATCCTGTGTCTATCGCATTTACTCATTGCACAAGACAGCACAGGTGATTGCGACGGCGCAATTCCCCTTTGCGGTGGCATTTACAGCGAAGAAACCTCACCGCCCGGCACCGGAAATGTATTGGAATATACCGGTGCATGCAACAACGGTACTGAGACCATGAGCTTGTGGTACACCTTCACGGTGCAGCAAGCAGGTGAGCTTGGCTTCGTTTTAACTCCCAACAATGAACTCGACGATTATGACTGGGGCCTTTTCGAAATAACCAATGGAGGATGCGACGGCATCAATGCACAAGATGGCTCTTCGCCGGAGGTTAGTTGCAACTCCTATGGAAGCTTCGCTACCAACGGACCAACCGGTATCTCTTCAAGCAACGGAGGCACGGGCAACAGCAATGGCCCCGGTGACCTCAACGGACCTGCCTTCAATGCTAACCTCAATGCACAAGTGGGACAAACGTTCGCGCTGGTTGTAATGAACTGGTCGAATAGCCCGGATGGATATTCCATCGATTTCAATGAAAGCACCGCAACATTGTTTGATGATCAGCAACCTGAAATATCTGCCGCGGTAACGGCATGCACCAACAACCAGATTGAAATTATATTCTCAGAACTCATCGTCAACAGCACGGTTGAAGCATCTGATTTCAATCTCAGCGGACCGGGCGGAGTATTTACCGTTGCCACGGTAGTGGCCGAAAATCCGAATGCGACGTATGAAGACCTCTTTCTCCTCAACCTCAGTGAATCGGTGCTGCAAGCCGGCATCTATACGCTTTCCATTCAAGATGTAAGTGGTAACGTGGAAGACCCCTGCGGTAATACCGCCCTTGCTGCAACTTTCGATTTGATTTTCAACGAGCCTATTAGCTACAACACATCCATTGCATACGCTTGTAACGGAATCGATGGCGCCATAGAGATAATCAATATCACAGGCGGATCGCAACCCTATTCTGTCATTTTGGATGCAACGCCCCTTCCCGGCTATACAGCTGCAGGCCTTACGCCAGGCATTCATCAACTCATGGTAGACGACCAGGAAAATTGCGGCGTTCAGACAACCATAGAAATACCCAATCACGACATCGCATTCTTGTCGATTCCCTTGCAAGACTCCATTTCATGTTCGAACCCGAATGTAGAAATCGTCGGCGTAGAAGTCACTCCGCAACAAAACAGTCTAGTCAGCTGGGAGTATTTCGCATCCAACGGCAACTGGGAGCCCCTCTCCTACACCTCCTTGGACCCGACCGTAATTGCTGCAGGAACGTATCGAGTTATTGCAACCGACGAAACGTCGGGCTGCAGCGCAAGCACGGAGATCTTTATAGATGACGCCGAGGCCGGCTACATCGACTTATCTGACATTCTCTTTCCAAACATCATTACTCCCAATGGCGACTCCGACAACGATGTTTGGATGCCCTACTTGAACAGCAACCGCTCGTTGGTTTTGCCTTCCGTAATGGACACTTATGAGCTGAAGATTTTCAATCGTTGGGGTGCGCTGGCATTCGACAGCAGCACAGGCAGCGGCCGCTATTGGAACGTCGATGGTTTTGCCGACGGTGTTTACTACTACGAAATTTACTACCGCATCGAATGCGGCGGAGTGCAAGAGGGCACGCGTGCCGGGCACTTCCAGGTTATTCGCTAATCAACGAGCAACTGCAAATTGCTTCACGCCGAGCACATCGCCACTCGCACGTGTTACTTGCAAAATGTAGTTTCCTGAACCCAACGAAGAGGTATCGATACGCTTCGTGAAAGCACCGTTCAATCGGGCCGACGATCGCTGCACGAGTCGTCCGTTCATTGCATACACATCAAACAAAGCGACTCCTTCGCCTTCAGCAAAACCCGCTACATCCATCTGTTGATTGGCCGGTGTCGGATAGCAATTCAATGCAATAGCATCTTGATACTGCGGAGCCTCCAGGCCAGCGAAAATATCTCCGTTGGCAAAGGCATACTGCCCGCGGCGCAATGTATCAATCACAAAATGACCATCGCCGTTCGCCAATGAACCAGTGCCCAATGTGAAGTCAGGATAAATCTCCCATGCATCAGCTGAAGAACTGCGATAAAGCAAAATGGCTTGCTGTTCGCCGCTGCTGTAGAGTGTATAATCTAAATCCGTTTCCTGCGAACCGTTGTAATAGATGCGTCCGCTGTATAAATCGTTTGCATCCCACAAACCATCCACCAAGTAATAGTGTGTATTCGAAATTTCAAACACGCCGTTGCCCAGCGGCTGCTGATCGGGTGCTGCCCAAATATGCTCAATTCGCACCAACGAAGAGTCAACCACATTCTCGCGTGAAAAACGAAAATCTACATACGGCAATACCGGGTAGAGCGACTGATCGCTGTATACCATAAACTCATGATCCATGCGCGCCTGGTTCAAGTGGTTGTGGCCATTCAACACCACCATCGCCGGCTGAAAACCGCAAGGCAACTGAACGTTCGTAAACTGCCCACTTGCATCGATTTGCACTTCCTCTCGCTGGTTGTCGGCAGAGATAAACGTTACATCGATGGGTACGTGCTGATAGAACTGCGGGCATTCACGCAGCTTTTGCTGAAGGTGCACACTCACCAAAAATTGATTTCCTTCGGGCACAACAGAAAATGAGTCGACAACGAAGACGCTGAACCCGGGCTGAAAAATCTGATCATCAAAAAAATCATCTAAATCAACTCCCGATTCCTGCTCCAGGAAATCACGAAACTGCTCCGGTGTTACATCTACAAAAACATGGTTGGCCTGCACCTCTGTCATTGCCGCCCGGAAAAGCTCATCACCCAGATACGCTCTTAAATTATGCATAACTGATGCTCCCTTGTAATAGGTGTGGGTGCCATAGATAACAGGATCGGGCATTGGCGACATCGGTTGAAAGCCATTGTCGTCGATGTGTGCGTTGCGCAAGACGTCGAGGTGATTGGTCTTCACCTGATCCACAAAATCTGCTTCACCGGAGAGCCACTCGGTCAATAGATGCGAGCTATATTCCGCAGGGCCTTCCTTCAGCCACATGTCGTTGTGGATGTGCGGCGTTACCACATCACCCCACCAATGGTGCCCCAGCTCGTGTGCCAGCAAGTTGTTATTGCTGATGACCGACTCGTTGACCATAAACTGAGGGTAAGCTATGTTGGTTGGAATTTCGAGTGCTCCATCCGTTGTGAGCACATAACCGACGCGCTCCCAGATATAAGGTCCATACCAGTATTGCAATGCATCGATTGCAGCACCCACATTGACCATCACATTTTGCATTGCACCGATATTCGAAGCTTTGGCCGTTAGGCGAACAGGTACATCCCCAAACGCACCGGCGTGCACATAATCCACATCCTGGTATGCAGCAACGGCAATGGCGCTCAAGTGAGTTGGTATGGGTTGGTTGAAAGCAAATGATCGAATAATCGTGTCGCCTGCCACTACCGTTTCACCCAAGAAAGTGCCCTGACAGTGGGCACGAAGACCACCGGCGCTCTTCACATGGTATTCGTAGGTAGCTCGCTCCACGAATGAATCGAAGCACGGATACCATACTCTGCCGAAATTCGGCGGAATGGTGCTTAATCCAATTCCGAGGTTGTAGATATAACTGGCCTGAAAATAAAAACCTCCCCAAACCGGATCTTGATAAGGCTGACCGCGGTAATAAACGACAACCGACGCACTGTCTGCAGTATTCATTTCGACGGGTGCTTGCACGGTTAGAATATTTCCATCGTATGAAAACGATGCAGGGGCTTCCGCCCAATACACCGAGTCGACTGTTAAATCGTATAAATCGAAGCGAATGGATTGAAGTCCGTCCATCAATGCAGCGAAATGAATGGTGGTCGCTGCAGCAATGCTGTACGATGCGTAATTGGAAACATCCAGGTTGATGGTGTAATTCAAGATATCGAACGTATCGCTGCGGGCAATGCTCTCATTCATGACCTGCAATTCCCGCTCCGACAAAGGCTCCACACGGCGGCTTTTGTTGTGCGCATGATGGCACCCATGGAATGCACGCTGCGCAGGTTGAGCATATGCTTTTCCACATAAAAAGATTAAAGCTGAGATTGCAAGCAGGCGATTCATAGAGACGGCAATTGTTTCCCGAAAAATACGAATTCCGCCCTAAAACATTAAGAATTCTTCGACTCAAAACAACGGCTTTCGAGTATTCGAACGGCAGCCGACCAGTCAAATTTTTTCTGTACATAGCGACGTCCTGTTTCACCCATTTGACGGGCAAGAAGCGGATTCTCTAACAGGCTCACCACATGATTCGCCAATTCCTCATCGGTTTGACCGATGCAGCACTCTATGGCATGTGTCACACCCAGCGGCGCTGCTGCAAGCGACGTAGTGACACAGGGCAGCTCCATGCACATAGCTTCCAGCAGTTTGTTTTGCATACCACTACCCGATTGCATGGGCGCCACAAATACACGGGCATCGTTGTAGGCGGTGCGTATATCATCGAGCCAACCACTCACCACAACACCATTGCCCTCCAACGCGCGAACAGCTGCAGAAGGATTAGCTCCCGCCAGCAACAATTTCACACCGGGAAGATGCTTGCGAACCAGCGGTAAAATGGAATGAACCAATCGGCGAGCTCCCTCTACATTCGGCGGATAACTCATGTTGCCGGTAAAAACGATGTCATAGGTTTTCGATGGCTTTATGTCTTGCTTAAAATACTCCGCATCGATGCCGTTGGGCACTACCTCAATGCGTTCGCATTGCGAATGGTAAATGAGCTTTCGATCTTGTTCGCTGATAATCGTATGATGTTCGAAGTAATCAAAAATCAAATGCTCGTATGCAGTAAGACGTCTGGCTTCCTCCTTTACGAATGGCGCGAGATACCAAGGGGCTCGCACAGCCCTTCGATGCTGACCGGCACTGAGTGCATCCATGTAATCAAGCGTTTTGACATAGTCATGCAGATGTTTCACATACTCGCTGCAGCGGATGAGTTGGCAATAAATGGCATCGGGTACCATATCATCTATCAAGTGCTTCACCTTTTTGGATATTACCCTGTCATAGAAGTAATGCACCTGAAATGGTTTGCTCGAAAAGAAAGCCATAACAATACGAAAGACCATTTTCCAACGGCTCAATTGGAACACCGTTATGTGTGGTGTGAGCGTTTGCAATTGTTGGATGGCGTTGGCATCAACCCGACCATCCGACAGGCAAATCAAATGCACTTCATGATGCTTCGACAAATGCTTCAACTGATGGTAAGCCCGGAGCTTATCGCCCTTTTCCAAGGGCCAAGGCACGCGACTTACAATCATGCAGATTTTCATCCCTTGCGTATTTCCTTGTAAAAGTTGACCAACTGATTGGTTACGGCAGCTATATCGAAATGGGCTGCAACATGATTTCGTCCTTCCAAGGCCATCGACTTGCGAGCCACCTCATCGTGCACCAGTGTTTCTATCGCTTCCAGCCAATCTTCTCTGCGGTCGGCAAGCAACAATTGTTTGCCGTGCTCGCAATCCAGTCCTTCCGCTCCGAGTGAGGTAGAAATAACGGCGCGGCCCATTGCGAGACCTTCGATAATCTTCACGCGAACACCCCCTGCACTGAGCAGTGGCACAATCATGATTGCCTTCGACTGCATGAATGAAACGGCACTCTCCACCTCACCTACTACCTCCACGTTGACTAAATTCAATCGCGCTATTTCATCCGACATATTTCTGCCGGCCAAATAGAATTTCAACTGAGGGAAGCGCTCATGAACCGATGGCCAAATCGATTTCAAGAACCACAAAACACCCTCCAGATTTGGCCCCCAATCCATGGCTCCCAAATGAAATAAGGCAACCTCTGAGGGAGCTTCGGGATTGTAAGGATACTGATTCAAATCGACACCAAAGGGTATGGTCCGAATGCGTTTCTTAATACCCAAAGCCAGCATCCTGTTCTTATCCTCTTCGCTGATAGCAGCAATGCCGCTCACTTCATTGAGCATACTCAACTCGTAAGACTTCAACTTACGGGTCAAGTACTTTAAATACGTACCCTTCAAAAAACTGGAAGTACCTGCAGCAATTTTTTCCCAGATAACGAATTCCAGATTGTGCGATCGAAGCACAATAGGTGATGTACTCAATCGGCGAATGGTTCCCACATAAGGCGTCATGAAAAGACTCTCGAGGTGAATAACATCGAAATCCTCTTTACGCAGCAACTTGCTAAGTCGTATATCAAAATCGGTACTGAAAAACCTGGAAATATTATACGAGTCGGATGTGAGAAAACTGGCAAGCGCCTCAACCGCATTCACTCGCGTATCGATAAAAACGCCTTCAATACCGGTTTGCTCAACATACTCGTCGGGCATTAGCTCCGGATTCAAATCGTGTTTGTGAGTGAAAATGGTGAGCACCTTCACCTTATGACCGGCCTGCAGCAATCCTTGTGTCACATTATTCATGGCAATGCATCCACCGTCGCGGGCGGGTAGCGGGGGCTTCAAACACAATTGCAAAATCTTCATGCAGTGAACTCCTTCGTTTTCATTCTGTAAAAACGTGCAATTTTAGTGAACCATCGCGATATAGGCGATTTTTCGAGCAAGGCAGATTCATTCATGGCCTTGCGTGTTATCCAGATGCTCATAGGCAACAACACCACAGTGCTTATCCACATGCCCAACCAGGGTTCGATAAATTGATTCTTCGCCATTCGCTCGCCCGCCATCGTGAGCAATTGATAGACAACAAACAACCCGAGCGCAATAAGGGTTGGAATTCCCAAGCCTCCCTTTCGAATGATGGCCCCCAGCGGAGCTCCAATAAAGAAAAGGACAATGCACACCACCGCTAAAAAAAACTTGCGGTGCCATTCAATTTTATGTCGGTTCAAATTCTTTTGTCGCGCCTTTAACTCATCTATCTGACGTTGCAGCAAATCTTTCGACTTGCGCGTATTCTCTTTCGCCCATAAAAGCGCTTTATTTCTATCACCGGCATCGAGCGAATCGAAAAGCCCTGTCTCCGGAACCGATGCACTGGTCTCGGTTGCTTCCAAGCGTTTTTTCGTCAATCGCAACGTGTTTTGTGCATATTGATACTGCACGGTATCGATTATTGTGTTGAGGCTATCGATGGCCTGTTCGAGCTGATTCACACTCATCATCTCGGCAGGATTCTTCATCACCTCCTCATTGTCGGCACTGAATGCGAGCGAACTCAAGTCCATGCGCAATTCCATCCGCTCAAACTGCCCTTCAATGAGTGCGTGTTTAGGCTCACGCACCTTCTTATCGCGCTGTTCATCATAGCTATGTCCGTCAAAAAGCGATAGCACCAGGTATCGCTTATCGGGCGTTTGCTCCATTTTGCCGCTCTTGGCTCTGATTACGGTACGATTGGCCTTTTCACCGCCCCGATGATCATATATGAGCACGTCAGTAAGCTCGCCTGTATCCGTGTTGTTGCGACCTGCGCGAATGCTCACGCCTTCGATGCCGTTGTAGAAAACTCCGTCGGTGAGGTTGAGTGCAGGCTTTTGTTTCAATATGCTGAACAACATGGTCCGGAACTTCAGATTGGCGACCGGCCACAGATTATTGGCAAAAACAAAAGCGAGCATTGAAAGGCCGATACTGAAGAAAATGAGCGGTCGCATCATACGCAACAAAGAGACGCCTGAACTTTTCATGGCCGTCATCTCATTGTTCTCGGCCAATGCGCCCATTGTCATAATAGAACTCATCAGAATGGCAAGCGGCAAGGCCATGTTTACCAGACGAGCCGAAGCGAAAATGAGCAATTTGAATATCACCCAACCGCCCAATCCTTTACCCAATAGCTCGTCGAGATACACCCAAATGAACTGCATCTCAAAGATGAACATAGCCACCGTGAAGGTAACTATGAACGGACCTATGTAGCTGCGCAGCAGGAGAACCGACAATTTATTCACCTCACAAAATTAATCGGTTCATGGACTCAAAGGGCATCTTGTAATGGCTGCAACTTGTTCAAAGCACGATGAAAATCTCTGAATTCACATGATGCCTTCATACCCCCAACGCACTATTTTTACAGCCTTGTAAATCACCAAAACCACGCGCTTTGTTATACCATCTTTCCATCGTTGCCATCTTCCTATACGGCTGTTTCCTGATGTTCCTTTTCATCTACAGCTTGGTGCAACTCAATTTGGCTATCAAATACACCAAATTCAGACAATTTCAGAAGCGTAAACCACAGCTTGCCGACGATCAGTGGCCTGTGGTTACCGTGCAACTGCCTGTTTTCAACGAACTCTATGTGGTTGAGCGCCTGATAGAAGCCATTTGCCAGTTTGAATACCCTGCCGGTAAACTGGAGATACAAGTACTCGATGACAGCACCGATGAAAGTTTCGATGTTGCTGCGAAAAAAATTGCAGAAATGCAAAAGCTGGGTATCGACATCAAACACGTAAAACGCCCTAAGCGCGAAGGATACAAAGCAGGCGCTCTGGCATACGGTCTCGACATCTGCCGAGGCGAATTTGTGGCCATTTTCGACGCCGACTTTATTCCGCGCAAAGACTTCCTATTGCAAACCATTCCGCATTTCTTTCACAGCGATAAAATCGGTGTAGTGCAAACTAAATGGGAACACTTAAACGAAGAGTATTCGTTGCTCACACGCTTGCAAGCATTTGGACTCGATGCACACTTCACGGTGGAGCAAGTAGGCCGCAACAACGGTGCTCACTTCATCAACTTCAATGGTACAGCGGGCGTATGGCGCAAAGCCACCATTTACGATGCAGGCGGTTGGGAAAGCGATACCATCACCGAAGATCTCGACCTAAGCTACCGCGCCCAACTGCGTGGATGGGAATTCGTCTATTTGCCCATGATAGGCGCACCATCCGAATTGCCCGCCGAGATGAACGCCCTGAAAGCGCAACAATTCCGATGGACCAAAGGCGCCGCAGAATGCACGGTGAAAAACCTCAAGAAGGTTTTGAATGCCAAACACCTCACCTTCGGTCAAAAGGTGCACGGAGCATTTCACTTGATGAACTCGGTGGTGTTCCTCTGTATTCTGGGAACCTCCCTGCTGAGTGTACCCATGCTGATTATCAAAAACACATACGGCGATTTGGAAATCCTCTTCAAAATCGCAACGGTATTCATGGTCAGCTTCTTTTTCCTTGGCTTTTTCTACTGGATTTCACGCCCCGAAAAAAACTTCTTCAAAAAGATGGTCAGCTTCCTTTGGGAATATCCGACGTTTTTATCGGTGAGCATGGGGCTTTCACTGCACAATGCCGTTGCAGTAATCGAAGGATTCACGGGTAAAAAATCTTCCTTTGTTCGCACGCCGAAATTCGCCATCAGCGGCAAAACATCGGGCACATGGAAAGACAAGAAATACAGGGCTATCAAAGTATCGCCCCTCACCCTGTTGGAGTTCACCTTGTTCCTTTACTTCAGTTTCGGTATTTACTACGCATTCACCATGACAGGCCGACGTGAACAACCGTTGACACAACTGTCGGCAGCCAGCTCAGCCACTTCAGGCGAAGAGTTTTGGTTCACCTACTTCAGCGGCGACGACAAGCCGGGTAAGCCCGGTCACGCATTGCGTATTACCTCCGCTACCTCCGGAAGCGGCATCATAGAATCCAAGCTTACGGGCTGGAAAAAAACTGTCAACTGGAAAGCAAACGAACCTATCACACTCAATTTACCGGTTGACTCGGTTGCCACTCCAAGCGACAACGCTTTCTTCGTCGGCACGATGCATTGGGTGAGCAATGAGCCTGTTAAACTTGAGTTGCTGAAGGATGCGAAAGCGGTCGATGAAGCTCAAATGATTCGTCCGGCTGTGGCGTTTGAAACTGCCTATTCGGTTCCGACCGGATTCAGCAAGAGCGAATCCATTACCGAAGTGTCGTTGCTGGCCACTGCCGACAGCACTGTTGTAACGGTTACGCCTACCACCGAACTGTTCAATGGATCACCGGCTAATCAGCCCTACACTGTGCTCATGAATAAAGGCGACATTCACAATATTTTAGCCAAGGATGACCAAAGCCTTGCGGGCACTACGATTCGCAATGCAGAAGGCACATCGCTCGAAAAAAGTTACGGCTGTTATGGAGGTGCGGCTCCGCGTGCACGCGATTTCGGACTGCTTCCATTTCACATCATGCTGGCGCTGGGCTATGCGTTCGTGACGTTCTATTCCTTGAAGCACGCGCGATCGTAAGTCGGTGAAAGGGTGAAAGGGTGAAAGGGTGAAAGGGTGAAGTAGTGAAACAGTTTCACTATTTCACCCTTTCACTCCTTCACTATTTACTAAAAACATTGTATTTCACAATGCAGTAAATCGCACGGAAACCATCTTTCCATCCGATCTTCTTACCTTCTTCGTAGGTGCGGCCGTAATAAGAAATACCCACCTCGTAAATGCGAATTTTGGAAATGCGTGATATGCGCGCTGTGACCTCCGGCTCGAAACCGAAACGCTTCTCGCGCAGTGGCAAACTTTGAATGGTCTCACGCTTGAAAACCTTGTAGCAGGTTTCCATGTCGGTGAGGTTCAGATTGGTCATGGCATTGCTCAAAAACGTGAGGAACTTGTTTCCGATGGTATGCCAGAAAAACAGAATGCGGTGCGGACGTCCGCCCATAAATCGGCTGCCGTATACGACATCTGCAAAGCCATCCAGGATGGGTTTCACAAGTATGTTGTATTCCTCCGGATCATACTCCAGGTCGGCATCTTGAATAATCACCATATCACCCGTTGCAATGCGAATTCCGGTGTGAAGAGCAGCGCCCTTGCCTTGGTTCACCTCGTGCTTGAAATACTGAATAGGCATTTCCGGATTGGCCACCTGATAGCGCTTAATGGCCTCCTCTGTGTCGTCTTTCGAGCAGTCATTCACAATAATGACTTCCTTCTCCAGACCGCCAATCAACTTAACGGCCTTCACCTTATCCAGGATAAAGTGGATGGTTCTTCCTTCGTTGTAGGCAGGAATGACAATAGAGAGCGTTTTCATCGGGGTGAGGTTTTGGGGCGGCAAATGTAATAGGTTCAGCGCAATAGCCTTTGCTTGTGCTACTGCTTTTGGTAAATGCGTATTTCGTAGAGGTAGTTATTCAGGGTATAGAAGAGCGTCTCAGGCTGTATTACTTGGAGCAGTTTCAATGAGCTATCGGCCTCCAGCTGCTCCTTAGGCAGTTTCATCTCGTTTGGACCAAAGTGGCCGTCCCACACAATAACATCGCCAGGAACTGCATTGCCAACTCTATCCAGATTCTCGATTTTACCTGTATCAAAAGGATCCACATCGAGCAACAAATTCAAATAGGGATGAGCCGTAAAGAACTTTGTTTCTTCAGGGTTGCAATTGGCTTGCAGGTATTCTGCCGCGCGTGCATTCTGCTTTTCCTCCTCACCTAGAGCAGGAAATATCATAATCTCTTGGAATGAAAACATCCGAACTACGAAGGGGCCTGCGATAACAAGCACTATTACAGTAGCAAGGACAGCGCGCTGCATCATACCCGTTAACCGTTCGAGCAACCATTCCAACCCCTTCACCGACATGAGCGCGATGGGCACGGCAATCACAAACATGACACGTCCCAAGCCCAGCGATGCCCACATGCCCTGCCACCACAATACCGTATGCGCCAGGAAATAGCCCCAGGCCGAGCCGGCTATCAACCAAACCCACACCTGGTCGTGCAACGACCAATCGCGACTTTTCCAAATCTGCAAAGCCATTGGAACTTCGCGCACCGTCTGCAGCAGCCAGAGCACATATGCAATTCCGAATAGCGGCACAGCGTACTGGAAGAAATGGTAAAACGTGCCGTGGCCATACATGTCGAATGTGGTGTTCACGTAGGGGTTCGATTGGAAAATCCAGAGCGCCTTATCCGTAATGAAATACCCCAGCGTATTGAAAACCAAACTACCCACCAGCAACCAAGGCATGTATCGCCAGCGCGCTGTGAAAGCGTAGAAGAGCAAAACGAGCGCAAGTATTACAAACCCCTCGCTGCGCGCGAAAGGCATAAAGCCCAACACAATGCCACCCAGTATGAAGCGCTCCTTCAGCGCCATGCGCAGGTAATAAATCAAAAACAGGGAGCAAATCATTTCGGTGAGTGCGGCAATGCTATTGCCCGCCACTACGGGCAACCACAACACGACTAGCGCAACCAGCCAGGGGCGTTTCATTCGCAGATCCGCAGCAATGCCCATTGCCCAAAACGCACCCAAGAATACAAGGGCAATGTTGGCCAGTACCACTGCTTTAAATCCCAGTTGTGCGATGGGAGAAAACAGAATGGTAAATACAGGTTTGCCCCATTGGTCGATCAACAAATAATCATGCTCCCATGAATACTTTGAAATTTGGTAGTGCGTAATGCTATCTGCACCGCCATTAAACCCTTCGCTCACTGCGAAATTGATCATGTAAAAAACCGCAGCGGTAAGAAAAACGGCCAGCGCCTGTCGACTCCAAATTGCTTTCATGCGGCAAAGGTAATTGCACGCAATCAAAGATGTAGTTTTGCAAGTCTTCGAATCAATGACAGCATCCAACACCTCAACCTCGCGGCTTCGGCCACTCGATGCCCTTCGCGGTATTGCCGCAATGGCGGTGGTGTTCTTTCACTTTACACTGCACCATGATGGCTATGATAAGGTTTTTCGCTTCGGCACAACCGGCGTCGATTTATTTTTCATCATAAGTGGCTTCGTCATCTTCATGAGTCTTCAGAAGGCCGATAGCCTGCGAACATTCATTGTCAATCGATTCACGCGCCTCTACCCCGCCTACTGGATGGGGGTCTTGTTCTCGTTTGCCATCATCAGCATCCATTTCCACTACACACAGAAATACCCCATCGAAAGGCCGGCCGTTGCATTGCTGGGTAACCTCACTATGTTTCAGTATTATCTGAGAATCCCTGATTTGGAAGGACCTTACTGGACGATGATCGTAGAGATGATTTTCTATGTGTTTATGGGATGCCTTTTCTTCTTCCGTCAACTGGGCCGTATCCATGCCATCGGAGCCACAATTTGCATTGCCCTGACCGCAGCAGCATTTACAGTCGACACTACTCACTGGGTAAAAGAGATTTTCATGAAAGTCCCTTTGCTCTACCACTTCCCCTTATTCTTTGCCGGCATAGTGTTCTATGGCAAATACACACGTACGCTCGACAATAGAATTTTCTTCGCCGGAATCGCGATAGCATTCGTTGCGCAAATGGCTCTTTTCCCGCATACGTGGAGGGCATGCAAACACATGAGTCAGGCCGAATACCTTGTTGTACTGGCTCTTTTTTTCAGTGTCTTTTTTCTATTCGTCTCCGGAAAACTCGAGCGAATTGCCAATCCTGTAACGCTGTTCTTCGGGAAAATATCCTATCCACTTTATCTCACCCATCAATACCTCAGCATCAACCTCATCATTCCATACTTTATGTGGAAATATGAAATGTCGCTTTGGCAGGCTTCATTACTTATCGCTCTTCCTGCAAGTATCGCTCTTGCGGCTGCAATTCACTACGTGGCTGAGGTGAAGGCTAGCAAATGGTTGAAGGGGAAACTTCAGCGCGAACGAACGGCCCACGATTTCAATCGTTGATCAGCACACCTCTATTGAATCCCACCGCTGAAGCGGTGGGCTGTTGCAGGCCGCTAATCGACGATATGAATTGGATGCGCGACTAGATAGCCCACGTTTTCAATCGACAGCCCACGATTTTAATCGACAGCCCACGATTTTAATCGTGGGAGAAAAAATCCTAAACGATAAAGTGCGCCATGCCCTGCTGCATGGAGCTAGCCTCCGCTGCTGCTGCCTCGGCAAAATCAGGCCCTGATGAGGCATACAGGATGCTGCGCGATGCATTGATGAGTAAGCCAATATCTTCGTTCATACCGTGCTGCATCACCTCTTCCAAACTTCCGCCCTGTGCGCCAACGCCGGGCACCAAAAGAAAATGACTGGGCACCACCTTGCGTATTTCAGCAAGCAACTCGGCACGTGTTGCTCCTACTACATACATGGTGTTTTCCGGTGTACCCCACTGCGAACATTTCTCCAAAACGTGCGTGTACACCGGCTTGCCTTCCGCTGAAAGCGTCTCGAAATCGAACGCTCCCGCATTGGACGTCAGGGCAAGCACAATGGCCCATTTATCTCTGTGAGCAAGGAAAGGCTCGACGGAGTCGCGGCCCATGTAGGGTGCCACCGTCACGCTATCAAAGCCATAGGTATCGAAAAACGTCTTAGCATAATAGCCCGATGTATTGCCAATGTCGCCGCGCTTGGCGTCGGCAATCGTAAAATGCTCCTTTCCGATGTATTCAACCGTTTCGGCTAGAATATCCCACCCTTTTGCCCCGAGCACTTCGTAAAAAGCCAGGTTGGGCTTGTAGGCCACGCAATAGTCGCGTGTGGCATCGATTATGGCCTTGTTGAAGCTTAAAACATCCATGCCCGCAGGGATTTTCGATGGGTCGGTATCCAGGCCAACGCACAAACAAGACTTGCGCTGGCGAATATGGTTTACAAGAGTCTTTCTATCCATGACGCAAATATGACGGCTACGCCCTATTTTCGCGTCCCGAATTTTTACACAAGTCATGAAGATTCTTGTCTGCATAAGCAAAGCCCCCGACACTACTTCCAAAATTGCTTTTACCGACGGTGGAAGCAAGTTCGATGAGAACGGTGTCCAATTCATTGTTAACCCCTACGACGAATGGTATGCCCTGGTGCGTGCCCTTGAGTTGAAAGAGACCGGTGGCGGAAGCGTCACGATTCTCTCGGTAGGCGGCGCCGACTATGAGCCCATCATTCGCAAGGCGTTGGCCATTGGTGCCGACGAAGCCGTGCGCATTGATGCAGCTGAAAGCGATTCATTGTATGTAGCCAAGCAGATAGCGGCCTATGCCAACGGCAAAGGGTTCGACATCATCTTCTGTGGCAAGGAAACCATCAACTACAATGGATCTGTAGTACCCGGCATGGTTGCCGAACTGCTCGATTTGCCTTTTGTAAGCCTGGCTATGAAGCTCAACATGAATGGCAATGTGGCCACCATTGAGCGCGAAGTTGCAGGTGGCGAAGAAGTAATCGAAGTAAATACTCCGTTTGTGGTAAGTGCTGCAAAAGGCATGGCCGAACAACGCATTCCGAACATGCGCGGTATCATGGCTGCCCGCACAAAGCCGCTGGAAGTTGTTCCCGCGGCAGCGGCAGAAGTTGCGACATCGGTGAAGAGCTACGCGCTGCCTCCGGCTAAGAGCGGTTGCAAATACATCGATGCCGAAAATGCAGGAAGCCTTATTCAGTTGCTTCACGAAGAAGCCAAAGCCATCTAAGTTCAACGCACAGAATTCAAGATTATGTCAGTTCTTATATACGCAGAAAACCACAACGGAAAATTCCCGAAAAGCGCCCTGGAAGCAGTTGGTTATGGCGCAGAAGTAGCGGCTATGCTCGGCACCGATGCCATTGCCATTACCTGCGGAACCATCAACGGCGACGGTGGATTGGGAAATGCCGGTGCTTCAAAAGTATTGGTTGCTAATGCTCCTTCGAGCGACTCGCAAATCATGAGCAAGCTCGTGCTTTCAGCTGCAGCTCAGACGGGTGCCCATGTAATCATCTTCTCACACGACATAGGCGGAAAGATGATTGCGCCACGCGTTGCAGCTCGCCTCGACGCCGGTCTTGTACCCGGTGCAACAGCATTGCCAAACTCCGACTTCGTGGTTCGCAAAAACGTATTCAGTGGAAAAGCCATTGCCGAAGTAGCTATCAATACTTCCAATAAAGTCATTACAGTGCTGCCCAATTCATTGGGTGTTAAAAACACAGGTGCAACCGCTGCAGTTGAAGCCTTTGCGTTCGACGCAGGAGCATCACGCATCACCGTGAAAGAAGTGAAAAGCGAGAACAAAGACGGTGAAATCCCATTGCCGGAAGCAGAACTCGTAGTAAGTGCCGGCCGCGGCATGAAAGGCCCTGAGCATTGGGGACCAATTGAAGAACTGGCTAAAGTACTCGGGGCTACCACTGCGTGCTCACGTCCTGTATCCGACATCGGATGGCGCCCTCACCACGAACACGTGGGACAGACAGGCGTTACCATTCGTCCGAACTTGTACATCGCTGTAGGTATCAGCGGAGCGATACAACATTTGGCCGGTGTGAACGGCAGCAAAACAATTGTAGTCATCAACAAAGATCCGGAAGCTCCTTTCTTCAAGGCCGCCGATTATGGAATTGTGGGTGATGCATTTGAAATACTTCCCAAGATCATTGAAGCTGCCAAGGCATTCAAAGCTTCTCACTAATGCAAAACATCAGTTGTAAACCCAAGGGCTTGCAACTATATTCGCTGATAGAAAGCGTAACCAAGACCACCTGCAGAATTTCTGTTCTATGAACAAGAACAAAATCGAACTTCAAATAGCCAATATCCAGCCCAGTGGAAGTACCAGTGGTGCTTACACCATGGTGCTCGCGGAAACAGAGGGTATACGCCGTCTTCCCATTGTCATTGGCGGTGTGGAAGCTCAGGCCATTGCCATTGAGCTCGAGAAAATGACACCGAGCCGCCCGCTCACCCACGATCTTTTCAGAAGCCTGTCGCATTCCTTCAACATCGAAGTTGAGGAAGTACTCATATACAACCTCGTGGAAGGTATTTTCTTCGCCAAGTTAATTGCCAGTATGAATGGGAAAACCGCCGAAATCGATGCCCGCACCAGCGATGCTGTGGCCATTGCCGTTCGCTTCAACTGCCCTATTTACTGTTACGAGTTTATCATCGAAACGGCCGGCGTGAGTGGTGAAGAAGATACGGGTATGCAACTCGATGACCCCGAGATGGACATCGATCAAGTAGAGGCTACTCCCGACGTAAATACGAGTATCGACGATCTGAAACGCCAGCTCGACGCTGCACTGACAAACGAAGAATACGAAAAGGCCTCCCAGCTGCGCGACGAGATTAATAAGCGGGAAGGTGGGGAATAGTATCGCGAAATGTTCATCTCGACGATAAAAGAAAATCGCACCTTCAATTCACTTTGGATTTTACCAACCTAGTTCGTTGCGCGTTCATATTGGACATTGCAGAGCTAATGGTGGACGCACGGCAGTGCGAATGTTGGACTGCACAGCAGTGCGAATGGTGGACGCACAGCAGTGCGAATGGTGGACGCACGGCAGTGCGAATGGTGGACGCACGGCAGTGCGAATGGTGGACGCACGGCAGTGCGAATGGTGGACGCACGGCAGTGCGAATGGTGGACGCACGGCAGTGCGTCCCTACTTCCTTCTCTCTGCCTCGAGTACGATAACTCGCGGCTTCTCCCCTGCTATGTGCACATACACTTCCTTGATGTCTTTGCCCTGACGTGATAGCGGATTAAACCCAACCACCAGGGTGGCAAACTCTCCGGGCAATACAATGTTCTTATCCAGCGTGGGCGTAGTACAACCACATTCCGCAGTAACACTGTCAATTACCATCGGAATGTTGCCGCTATTGCACAACAAGAACTCATGTTCAACCCCACCCGTGCGGGGAATGATACCGAAATCGACGCCCGGCTCACTAAGCTCCAACACCGCTTTGCGCTCGGTAGGAACAATTGAAATCACCTCTTCAATTTCGATTCTTCGCTCCATGCATGCGGCTCTGTTGTAAATTGAATTGCGCTCATCGCCCAGATTATCGCTCACGGTTTGATTGGCCTTCAACTCACCAAAAGGCAACAACACCACTTCCAACTTAGCGCCATTGACTGCCTGGTCATTCAGATAAGGAAGGAATACTCCGCCGCTATCTGCCTTAAGGAAGTTCACCAAACTGGCAGTGCGTCGCTTTGTCAAATTCAAATTATAATCGGACTTGGCTCGAGGACTGGCAAAGCCTCTCACATACAAACGGAAACTTCTGCCGGCATTTAGTTCATCCAACAAAGCATGCGAAAAACGACGTAAGTCATTCGCCCCTTTGTCTACCTTCAGTTCAAAGAAATCATTTGTTATCTGCTCCTTGTCTTCCTTCATTTCACCCTCGAGTCCTTTCCCGTTTTCACGGATGTATTCATCCTTCAGAGCGATGTAAGAGTTATAAGCATCAAGATAAGAAAGCGCAGTTGCTGTATCGAGCGATTTCGGATTGGGCTCATCGTTGTGGAAATACAGTACAACAGGCAATTCACTCATCAATCTATTCAGAACCGATGAGGTGCTGTCGATTTTATTCTCGCCAAGTTCCATCACTGCACTCACCACATACAAATCATTGCAACACGCCGACTCATACTCCAGGCTATCGGGCTTGTTGGAAGCAAAATAGACATTGCATCGGCCATCCGGCTTCGACACGGCAACCGACGGCGAAAGCTCATTGAATGTGGAGTTGTACGTTTTCCCCATGTTCACGGGCTTGTCAAACGATTCGCCCTTCCTGTTGGCATAGAACAAATCGAAACCTCCGTATCCGTTATGCCAATCGCTTGCAAAAAACAACCGCCCGTCGCGATAGAATGGAGTCAATTCATCGCCCTCACTGTTCAAGCGTTTACCTGCATTCTTTGGTTTCTGCCACCCGTTTTCATTAATCGAATACCAAATATCCAACCCGCCTTCACCACCCACACGATTTGAAACAAAGAACAAATGCTCCACACCATCTATCATAGCAACATGAGGCATGGTATTGATCGTTCCCTCATCGTTCAGTGCATCCATCACATACGCTGTTACAATATAATCTTGGTCCCAGCTTCCTGTCATCAACTGGGTGAAATAACCATTCACCTGACTGAAATACACGCGGTCGCCCACCTGCGAAAAATTGGCTTGTGAGCCTTCTGCAACAGGCAATCCGCGCACCTCGCGTATGTTTTGGAATGTAGGAGCATTCGCCTCCGTGCGCACACTATCATACAACACTTCTGCCGTGCGAATGCGCCATTTATTATCTACGTAGTCTGAAAAGTAGAAACTCGTTTGCACTTGTAATGGTGCCAGCTCACTGGTGCTGCCAACAATGTTTTCCGGCAATTTCGATTTCTTCCATTTCACATCGAAACAATCAGGTCCGAGCATTACCTTCAATAAGCTATCGGGCTTCTCTTGCTTGTCCTGATTATTCAACGCCCATTGCGATGCCTTCACCTCGTGTGAAGCGGTCTCCACCAATTGTCGCTCTGCCGTTGCTTTATATTTCTTGATAAACTTTTTATAATTGCGCTGCGCATCCTCATAACGGCCCATCGTCTTTTCAAGCGAAGCCATGTAGAAGAGTGCATTGGGGTCCGACACGCCTTCATCAATCTGGTAATTCTGAGTGTAGAGCCTATACGCCAGCGGATAGTATTTGACTTCACGCGCTGCATCGGCCAATTTTCTTCGAAGCGTGAGTGAACTACTATCAAGCGCATATGCCTGTTTATAATACCCGAATGCTTCGTCCCATGCATTGCGGTCCGCAACGGCTTTATCACCAAACTTTTCAAATTGCGCAGGCGATTGCGCATGAACATCGTCTTGATTTAACGCAAATACAAAAAGCGCTGTCACTGCCAAGAAACGGAATCTCATAATGGCCAAAGAGTGTTAGGTCGGTTAAAGGTTGTCGGTTAAAAACTGAGTCATGCGGGTATACAAATGCAGGCGCGTATTGCCGCCCGATATACCGTGATTCTTGTTGGGATAAATGAACATGTCAAACTGCTTGTTGGCGGCAACTAACGCCGTTATCATGTCCATGCTGTTCTGGTAATGCACATTGTCATCGGCGCTGCCGTGAACCAACAAGAATTTACCCTTGAGTGATTTTACAAAATTGATGGGCGAGTTGTTTTCATAACCACCACTGTTCTCTTGAGGAGTGCGCATGAATCGCTCGGTGTAAATACTGTCGTAATACTTCCAGTTCGTTACAGGCGCTACTGCAATTCCTGCCTTGTAATTATCTGCGCCCTTGGTCATACACAAAGAAGTCATATACCCACCAAAACTCCAACCCTGAATACCAATGCGCGCAGCATCGACATACGATTGCCCTCCGAGATACTTGGCAAAATCGATAAAGTCTTCTGTTTCCAGTTTACCCAAATTCATGTAGGTGCTGTGCTTGAACTGACGACCTCTGTATTGCGTGCCACGCGGGTCGCAGCTCACAACGATGTATCCCTGCTGGCAAAGCAACTGATGCCACAAATAACCTCTGCCTCCCCAAGCGTCGCTCACCGTATTGCTGCCCGGCCCGCCATAGATAGCAACCAGCACAGGATATTTTTTGGATGGATCAAAGTTGGTTGGCTTCATCATCCAGCAATTCAAATCGATCCCTGCATTGTTCTTAAAAGTGAAAAACTCCTTCTTGGTGAGGTTATACTTTGCCATGCGTTCTTTCAACAATGCATTGTCCTTCAGCATACGAATGAGCTTTCCCTTTGCGTCATACAAACTGAAATCCGTCGGTGCATTGGCGTCACTGTGCATGAGGATGTAATACTTGAAGCCTTTGCTGAATTCAGCGCTGTTATTTCCCTTCTGCAAACTCATGCGCACCGGTGCAGCAGGCTGCTTTTTGAAACCCACTGAATACACGTGCTGTTCCATGGCACTTACCATACTCGAAGTGAAATAGGCTGTTTGCGATTTTTCATCGATGCCGTAAAAGTCAATGACGTCCCAAGCTCCCTTGGTGATTTGCTTTTTAACAGCACCCGCCGCATCAAAGAGATAAAGATGATTGTATCCGTCGCGCTCGCTCAGCCAAATGAAGCTACCGTCGGCCAAGAATGTAAGAGCATCCGAAACATCGATGTAGGTATCAGCTTGCTCCGTGTATATCACTTTCGTTGGAACCGTATTGAGGCTTTTCGCCATCAAATCGGTTAGCAGGAACTCCAGCTTGTTTTGATGTCTGTTCATGCGCATGGCACAGAGCTGATCGTTATTTTTGGACCACTCAATGCGCGGTATGTATTGATCGGTGTTCGACCCCATGTCTACCCTGCGACTTTGCCCGAGCGAAAGGTCGTAAACGAAAAGACTCACCACGCTGTTCGCCTCGCCTGCTTTCGGATATTTAAAACGCTGTTGCTCCGGATAGAGCTCACCGAAGATGTCCATCGAAAACTCGCGAACATTCGACTCATCGAAACGCAAGTAAGCAATGCGATTCCCCGCCGGACTCCATTCAAAGCCCTTCACCAATGCAAACTCTTCTTCATACACCCAATCGGTTGCACCATTGATAATCTTGTTCATCACGCCATCGCGTGTTACTTGAGTTTCCAGCATGCTGGCTATCTCCACCACAAACAAATTGTTTGCGCGCACGAAGGCCACGTGCTTTCCATCGGGCGACACTTCCGCGAGCATTTGCTTTCCCTTGGCAAAATCGGTGAGGGGAATAGTCTTCTTGGTTGGAATATGGTAGAGGAAGTAATTGGCGTAAAAGCTATAGCGGTAAACAGGCTCAGACTCTGTTTGAATGAGCAGGTATTGCTCATCGCTGTTGAACTCATAACCATCAAATGACTTGGTAGCATCACCGAAAATATCGCGAGCCGTAGCCACCACACCCACTTCGGTGCCTGTGGCATAGCTATATTTCACAATGCGCTCACCGAAGGCATCGCTTGGCTCCGTGGCCGTGTAGTGAAGGCCATCGTTCATGCTGTTGAGTCCACCCACGAACTCACCGGAAAACTCACCACCGCTCCAAATAAGATTATTGGTCAGATTTTGCTGTGCGCACCATTGCACCGATATAAAAAGAGCCAGCACGAAGGCTGAAAACTTGAATTTCATAGAATTGGTTTGGTGTGCCGAAAATACGGAAGAGGAGGCGGAAAACGCAAAACAGGTTCTACTTCAAATCAAATTGCCTTCATGTAAGCCAATAACCCGTAAAATCCTGTTCATTCCTTCCATCTTTCTACATTCTTCTGAATATATGAGCGGACAAAATTCAAATCCCCAGCATTCCGCACAATGCTGTCATGATATCTGGAAACCCAATTAAAAGGAATACCCTGACGTCTTGCTTCAGTCGTTACGGAAGCTTTGAAACCTCTGACAATAGAAGCAAGATTGTTTGACTGCGCGCGAAACCCATTCTTCGGGTTGTTCAATGTATGAAGAACCTGCTCGGTTGTTTCCGGCTTAGCCAGACAAGGAAGTGCTGAATTATGCTCATTTTCACCGATGAACAAAACAGCGTGAAAATGATCCGGCATAACGACAAATTCGCCGAGCCAAAGGTTCATGGATGGACGAAGTTCAAGAGTCTTTTTCCATGACATTTCAGCGAACTCTCCAAGAGGCGTCTTGTGCATAACGCCATTACGAATCTCTCCAAACCAACGCTCTCTGCCTCGCACTATCATCGTCACAAAGTAGTAGCCTGATCTGCTGTAGTCCCATGTTTGCAAGCGGCTCGAATGATTGCTGTACAGTTTCTTTTGTTTGCTCATACGATCTCCTTTTTTAGTTCAGGCTGCAACAATAGCTAGCAGGAAAACGAGAGAAACTGTATGAAAGGCATAAGCGGCATAAACATGCCCCGAGGCATATAAGATATGCCAAGATCATCTAACATCTATAGGCGTGAGCTTGGCAGAAAGGAGGGTAAGGACGCACTGCAGTGCGTCCACGACTGCAGCCTCTAGCAGAGGGCACGCATGGCAAGAGAGAGCGTAAGGACGCGCAGCAGCGCGTCCACGACAGCAGCTTAAAGCAGAGCACTCACTTGGCAAGAGGGACTATAAGGACGCGCAGCAGCGCGTCCACGACCGCGGCTACTAGCAGAGCGCCAGCGCCTAGTTCTTATTAAGAAGGATACTCAGACCTACCTTACCGCCTGAGAAGGCGTTGCCACCTCCAAGCTCGACGTTGACAGCCATGTTCTTCTTGAAATAATAGCGGCCGCCAATCTGGGCTCCTATACCCAATCCGGTAGATCCAGACCCAAGATAATTACTCGACGTGTTCCAGATATAAAAACCAAGATTCAATCCGGCATACACATCGAATAAATCATCGATGCCGAGCATCTCACCAAAATGGTAATTTCCATTTCCGGAAATGCCGATGATGCTTGAGCTGTAACGCTCTCCTGCTATGCGCTCATTGAAAGACCGAAACGACAATTCGCCTCCAAAGGAAATATTCTTATCAAACCCATAATCGATGCCGGCATAGATTGGCAAACCCCACGAGGAAAGTCCAATGCCTCCATTAAACTGCATCTTACCGGTTTGCAAAGCGTATTGTGAGTGTGCTTGTGTAAAAGCAAAAGCCATTAGTGCCATAGCGGCGAAACGAATTGTCTTCATTGTTTTCAATTTATCAGTACAAATTTGAACTCAAAACGTCGCCGATAGCGACCACTATCCATCCGAATTTCCAACTCCCGCTGTTAGTAACCCCTGCTCTCTTCTCACTCCTCGTCCTTCGCACCTCGCACCTCGTCCCTCGCACCTTTACCCTAACTTCGCTGTATGAAATCGGAATTCTCTCACCTCTCCCCCGACAACCAAGCGAACATGGTGGATGTTTCTTCAAAAACTGCATCGCAGCGCACTGCGAAAGCTCGGGCGCACGTGCTTCTCGGTGAGGACATCGCAAGCAGATTGGTCGATCGTGAATTGCACCTCCCAAAAGGTCCGGTGTTTCAAACTGCCATTCTCGCGGGCATCATGGGCGCTAAAAAAACAGCTGATCTCATTCCGCTTTGTCACGCCCTGCCGATCGACAAGGTTCAAATCAAGATTGAATTGGACAACCACACTGCAGTAATTGAAAGCGAAGTGCGCACCTTCGGCAAAACGGGTGTAGAAATGGAAGCCCTCACGGCTGTTTCTGTTGCTGCGCTCACCATCTACGACATGTGCAAGGCTCTATCGCATGACATTACGATTAGCTCCATTCAACTGCTGGAAAAATCGGGCGGCAAAAACGACTACCAACGCAATGCATAAAAAACACGCCGACCTGAAAAGGCCTTCCTTGGGGAATTTTGCTCGCAATGAGCTTGCCCTGCTCGGCACGAATTGCGACATCATTGGTCAATGGGCCAACCTCCTTTGCAAGGCGCTAATGCCGGCTTCTGTGGTGTATGCCGATGCGAATCATCATCCTGAAACAACATCCGATTCGATTCAACGATGGACCGACAATCAGTCGTCCATTTCAACCCACCTGCGCGCAACACCGGAAATGGTAAGTCGGCACATAGCACTCTCACAAGCAGATTTAGTCGTTGTGAACGGCAATCACTTTGAAGCAGCGCATCAAATCATTTTGTGCGACCCCGACAAAGAAGCTTCTCTTCGCAAAAGGGCATCACAACTAACGCATGTAATAGCCATCATTACTACACAACGTTGCCTTCAAGTTCCCGAATTCGTGAAAGAAGTTGTGCCTCACTGGGCAGAAGTGCCTGTACTCAACGAACAAAACATAGTTGACCTGTTGCCTCTGTTGCGTCAACAAATTATGGCCCCTGCACGTGTGAAAGCCCTCATCATGTCGGGTGGCAAAAGCGTGCGCATGGGGAAAGACAAAACACACATTGCGTATCACGGCAAACCTCAGTTCGCGCACCTCTATGCTTTGTGTGAGGAAATGGGATTGGAACCCGCCCTTTCCTGCCGTCAGGAGCAAAGTGCATATTACCAGGAGCAAGGGTTTCGCACCATCGCCGACCGGATGCTCGACCTTGGTCCACTCGGTGGCATAGCTTCGGCATTCATGACAGAACCCGACACAGCTTGGCTCGTGCTGGCCAGCGACGTTCCCTTTCTCGACCGAGAAATTTTAGAGGAGCTCCTCGCCCATCGATCCACCGTTCACACCGCAACGTCATTTCAGAGTCCGTTCGATCAATTTCCGGAGCCTCTCATTGCCATCTGGGAGCCGAAATCCATGCCCATGATCATGTCGTTCATCGGCCTGGGTTATTCATGCCCGCGCAAAGTGCTCATTCAAACGGAAGCAAAGGTGATAATAGCAAGCAAGCCCGAAAAGCTCGAAAATGTAAACACCCCGGAAGAGCTGGAAGAAGCGCTCGAACTGCTAAAGAAATACTGATTCATGTCTCCCGGTCGAACATTCAACCTTCTTGTCGGTTTTTGAAGCAAACCGTAAGAAAATGAAAGTGTACACGCTCGAAAGAAAAACCATTCTGAACACCACTCTTGAAAAAGCATGGGATTATTTCTCGCGTCCGGAGAACCTGGATGAAATCACACCCGATGACATGAGGTTTAAAATACTGACCAATGTTTCCGGAAAGAAGATGCATGCAGGTATGATTATCAATTACAAAATACAACCTGCACCGTTCATGTCATTCGGCTGGACAACCGAAATTTCGCAGAGCGAAGACAAGCATTTCTTTGTGGATGAACAACGCTTTGGCCCGTATGCCTTTTGGCATCATCAGCACATCTTCGAAGACAAAGGCGACCATGTGCTCATGACCGACATCGTCAATTATGCGATGCCCTTTGGCCCTTTAGGGCGCATCGTGCACGCGCTTTGGGTTAAGAATAAATTACAAGGCATCTTCGATTATCGCACCACCGTCATCAACCGCATTTTCCCGAGTTAATCCATCGTGATCTAACTATTCATCCCCGTGTCCTCTGTGCCCTCTGTGGTTAATTTACCGCATAGAACACAGAGGTCACAGAGATAAGCCTATTAGAAATGTGCTGAAGAAAACAGAACATCCGTGGTAATTTCACACCATGAAATCGCTTCCTGAAAAAGTAACTGCTGTAAAACGGGTGTATGCCCGACTCGACAAAGAGATTGCCTCGATGCAGCAATCCTCGGGATTGCATTGCCTTTCGGGATGCGGTGAGTGTTGCAAAAAACCCGATATCGAGTGCACTCCGCTCGAGTTTCTGCCGCTGGCTCTAGAGCTTTTCGATGAAGGAAGAGCCGAACAAGCATGGGAAGAACTGCAGACCAACAGTCATAGTCTCTGCTACGTGTTTCGTCCGCACATCACCAATTTCGGTGGCATGTGCAATGCATACCCCAACCGCGGACTTATCTGCAGACTCTTCGGTTT